>JAUMUU010000103.1 GCA_030530545.1 Neisseria sp.
AATACAGTCGCGTAAATCGGCAGGAAGTAAATCGCGCCGAACAGCATTTTGCCCAACACACCCGTTTCAGACGACATCCGGATGCCCAAAGCGTCGGCAAGGGCGTAGTGCCAGTCGTTGTCTATGCTTTGTTGCAGCAAATCGGGGGTTAACGCACCGAATGCCTGCACGCCGACATTGTACATACCGTAAAACATGGCGGGGAATAAAGCCAGCCACACCAAAATCATCATGCGTTTGGAGTCCAGCGCGTCGCGCACGAAGGAGGCATGGCGGGTAACGTGGCCCGGCGAATAAAAAATGGTGGAAACCGCTTCATAAAGGACGTACCAGCGTTCGTATTTGCCGCCCTTTTCAAAATTCGGTCCGATTTTTTCCAAAAAACGTTTCAAGCCCATATCAGCCTTCCTTCTCTATGGTTTCCAGCGCCTGACGCAGCAGCGGGCCGTATTCGTATTTGCCCGGGCAGACGAAGCTGCACAAAGCCAAATCTTCTTCGTCCAATTCCAGGCAGCCCAAAGCCTGCGCGCTGTCGGTATCGCCGACAATCAAATCGCGCAACAGCAGGGTGGGCAGGATGTCCAGCGGCATCACGCGCTCGTAAGTGCCTATGGGCACCATGGCGCGGTCGCTGCCGTTGGTGGCGGTGGTGAAATTGAACAGCTTGTTTTTCAGGAAATGGCCTATGGTGGTGCGGGTGATGCTGAATTTGTTGGGTTGGGGCGAAATCCAGCCCATAAACTCATGCTCGCGCCCTTCGGCCAAAACGGACACCTGCAAATGATAGCGGCCCAGGTAGTCGTGAACGCCTTGTGCGGCCGTGCCGTTGAACACCGAACCCGAAATCAGGCGGTTGTCGCCCCCGGCCAGGCCGTCGGCGCACAATTCCGACACCTTCGCGCCCAAAAAGGTACGCACAAGGCGGGGCTGCTTCACCTGCGGGCCGCCCAGGGCGATAATGCGTTCGGTATTCAAACGGCCTGTCGCAAATAAACGGCCTATGGCGATTACATCCTGATAATTAACCGTCCAAACCGTTTTGTTCAAACCTACAGGCTCGATAAAGTGGATATGCGTGCCGCTCAAACCTGCGGGATGCGGGCCGCCGAATTCGTGCGTTTCGACATTGGCCGCGTCTACGGCCGGTATGTCCGCCCCGGCTGCCTTACACACATGGATTTTGCGTTCGGTCAGGCGGCTCAACACCAAGATGCCGTTTTGAAAATCACGGGCGGCCTCTTTAATGACGACCACGGGGTCGGCGGCGAGAGGATTGGTGTCCATCGCATTGACGAAAATGGCGGCCGGTTGGGCATCGACGGCGGGGATTTTGCTGAACGGGCGGGTTCGCAAGGCCGTCCACAAACCGGAACGGATAAGGTTGCGGCGCACCTGTTCGGGCGTTATTGCGCCCAAGGATTCGGGTTCGTATTGCTCGAATATGACCTCTTCGCCGTCCCCTATGCGGATGACCACCGACTGCAGCACCCGCCTTTCGCCGCGATGGACGGCGGCCACCACGCCCGATACCGGCGAGGTAAACACCACACCCGGGTTTTTCTTGTCTTCAAACAGCACTTGGCCTTTTTTGACCGCGTCGCCTTCCTTGACCTTCATGGTCGGGCGCATACCGATGTATTCTTCGCCCAAAAGGGCGGCCTCACTGACGGGCGGCGCGTCATAAACGACCTGCTCCGGCCTGCCCGCTATCGGTAAATCTAAGCCTTTTTTGATTTTAATCATAGGTTTGCATTACTTTTTAAAATTTATGGCAGATTATGGCGGATGAACAAAAATCAGGATAAAGCGACTAAGCCGCAGCCGGTATATCAAGGCCGGGCAGCGCTGCACTGGTTTTTGTTAATTCACTATAATTTCAAATCCGGGCCGGCTCGTCTCACCGCCTTGCCCCGATTTGAACCTTGTCAATATAGTTGTCGTAATGCCGCCCGTGCGGGGCGGCGTTGGGCGGGCTTGGCGGAAAATACGGCGCAAGCCGGGGTAACAAAACATAAAAGCACACGATTTTACAGGAAGCGCGATATACGCGCCACATTGTAGACAGTTTTTACTTTTTTATGACGGATTAACGAAAGATAACAAGTTAGAGCCGCATTTCAAACGGCATCGTCATCTTGCGGCGGCCTGCTGTGCCGGTCGGCGGCGGATACGGCTTCCTCCGTGCCGTATTCGCTCAACACGCCCCGCGTCATGGATAAGATGCGGTCGGCATGGCGGAAATATTTGTCGTCGTGGCTGATGGCGAAAACCGTGTGGCCCTGCTGTTTGAGCAGGGGCAGCAGTTTTTCGTAAAAAATACGGCGGAACTGCGGGTCCTGGTCGGCCGCCCATTCGTCCAACACCAACACCGGCCGCCGTTCCAAAGCGGCCGCCAACAAGGCCAAACGCTTCCTCTGCCCTTGGGACAACTGATGGTTTATCATGCGCCGGTTTTCGATTTTGGCCTTTTCCTCAAGCTGCAGGTGCGAAAGCCATTGGGCAAGCAAGTCTTCCGAAACATCTTCGCCCATGCCGTCCATCAATTGTTCGAACAGGTGGAAATCGGCAAACACGGCGGCAAACAGCCTGCGGTAGGCGGCGCGGTTGGTATCGGTGATTTCGATATCGTCCACAAACAGCCTGCCCGATTCGGGAAGGTAGAGTCCGGCCAGCAGCATGGACAGGGTGGATTTGCCCGAGCCGTTCGCGCCTATAAGGAAGACGGTTTGGCCGCGTTTAAGGGTGAGGCTGACGGGCTGCAGGGCAAAGCTTTCCCCGCCTTGTTCGGGGTGGCGGTAGCACAGCCCCTCCATGCGTATGGTTTGCCAGTCCCCGGGCAGGCCTTCCCCCCGGTCAAAGCCCCCGCTGAAGGCTTCCAGCCCCAGGCCGTCCAAAGCCTGCGCCGCCACGCGGCTTTGCATGACGGCGGGCAGCGCGCCTATGGCGGCGGTCAGCGGCCCGCGCATGAACAATACGGTCATGCCTATGGTGGCGGCCTGCTGCAAATCCGCCCAGCCGCGATAGGACGACAGGTAGAATATCAGGCCGACCGAGGCCAGCATCACGCTGTTGCCCCAATTGACGGCCAAGGCGTGAAAGGCATCGGCATATATATGGTTGCGCCGTTTCTGCAGCGATTCGGGCGTGAGTTCTTCGGTGTAGAAGCGTTCGGCGCGGCGGCGGTTGAGGGTGAGTTCGTTGTGGCCGGAAAGGGCGGTTTCGTAGTGCCGGTGCAGCCCATCCTCAGACAGGCGCATCAGGCGGAAATAGCGGTAATGGCGGCGGACAATCAGGTGGCTGCCGATAATCATGGCCGCCAGCAGCATGGCGGTGGCGGCAAACAGGGCGGGCGACAAATAAAGCAGATACAGCCCGCAGGCCAGCGACAACAGTGCGCCCTGAACCAATTCGGGCAGGCGGGTGAAGGCTATGGACAGTGTGCGGACATCGTTGGTCAGGCTGGCCATGATGCGCGGCTTGCCCGCCGAACGGATGCGGACGATGTCGGTGTCCAATATGCGTTTCACCAGCCGCGTCTGCATATGGTGGATGAAGTTTTGGCCGATTTGTGCCAGCTTGATTTGCGCCGATGTGGAAAATGCCAGATACAGCAGCAGCAACAGGCCGAAACGGGGCAGAACGTCCCCGTCCGAAACCCTGCCGCCCAGCAGGTGCGTGTTGATGTAGGAAAGTACCGCTATGCCCGACAGGCCGGCGGCGGCGTTCAACAGCAACATCAACAGGAAGTCGCGGCGGTATTCTTTATATATCAGGCGGATAATCTGCATGGCGTTCGGACGCAAAAGACGGGATTATAACCAAAAAACACAAGCGCGCCGCCCTAAAGGTTTTTCAGACGGCCTGCGATACCGTACAATGCCCCCAATCACCAAACCAGCAAGAGAACGCCATGTATTTTGTAGACCGCACCGCCGCCGTATTGAAACCGACCCGCGACTTCCTCGACTGGCTCAACCGCGTGGGCGGCGCAACCATGCCCGAACTGACCCTGGCGCAGATACGCAGCAACTGCACGGTTTACCTCGTACCGCAGTCCGACACGCCCGAAGAAGCCCTGGGCTATTTGGGCGGACGCTGCCGCGAAATATTCGAAGCCGAAATTGCCTCCTGGGACATAGAAAGGCGCGACTGGCCGCAAGACATGGGCTTTGAAACCTTTTGCCGCTTTTTCGACATAGAAATCCACGATTTGGTTTTGGATACCGACGAAGAAGACATCAAAGTCTCGCCGGTTTCCGACGGCATGATGTAAGGCCATGCGCCCCTTTGTCCTTACCATACGCCCCTCGCGCGGCCTGCTGGCGGCCACCTGCCTGTTTTATGCCGCCGCCTTTACCGTCTGCACACTTTATTTTTACGGTTGGCACTTATGGCTGGGCTGGACGGCCTTGTGCCTTTCGGCGGTACACAGTTGGCGCGTGCAGACTTTGCGCCACACCGGCGCGGTAGGCAAAATCGGCATAGACCGCAGGGGCGGGGCGGTGGTTTTCCTGCCCGGGCGCGGCAAGGCGGCGGCCGCCATCCTGTTGGACGACAGCCTGATACACCGCCGCATCTGCTTTTTGCATTGGCAGATGCAGGAAGGCCGCCTTTGGCAGTGCCTGCCTGCCGATGCGGCCGAATACGGCGACTACCGCCGCCTGTTGCTGTGGGCGAGGTTCGGCCGGCCAAAAGAAGAAAGGAACCCCGATGAAACCTAAAACCCTGCTGGCCGCCGCCTTCCTACTGGCGGCCTGCACCTCCGAACAGCAGCCGGCCAAGGAAGAAAAACCGGCGGTGCAGCCCACCGTCAAACCGGCCGCCGCCCAACTGCCCGCTTTCGACCCGGCCGCCCCGCCCGTAAGCGAAGTAGGCTTCAACGGCAACCAAAACGTCCGCCGCTTTATAGACTACGAAGTACAAACAGGCCAATTCGGACAGCCCGCCCTACAGGATTTCTTCAACCAGGCCGCCTACCGCCCCAACATCATCAACATCATGGACAGGCCCGGCACGTCCCGCCCGTGGTACGAATTTCGCAAAGGCAACGCCGACGCGGCCAAAATCGCCGCCGGGGGGCGTTTTTACACCCAACACCGCGAAACCATAGACAAAGCCGCACGCGAATACGGCGTACCGGCCGAAATCATAGTCGCCATCATAGGCATAGAGACCAACTACGGCCGCAACATGGGCAACATCCGCCTGGCCGACTCACTCTCCACCCTGGCCTTCGCCTACCCGCGCCGCGCCTCCTTCTTCCAACAAGAACTGCATGAAATGCTGTTAATGAGCAAAGAAGAAAACCGCGACCCCTTTTGGTTTGTCGGCAGCTACGCGGGCGCGATGGGGATGCCGCAGTTCATGCCCTCCAGCTACCGCAAATGGGCGGTGGACTATGACGGCGACGGCCGCCGCGACATATGGGGCAGCGTGCCGGACGTAGCCGCCTCAGTGGCCAACTACCTGAAAGCGCACGGCTGGAAGACGGGCGGCCGTATGATCATACCCGTCAAAGTAAACGAAACCCCCCTGCTGTTGGCCGCCGTAGAAGAAAAAACCGCCCTGAAACACACAGTGGGCGGCTTGAGGCTCATGGGCGTAGAACCCTTGGAAGCCGTGGATGACGGCGAGGCGGCCCTATTGTTCCGACTGGAAACCTCCCCCGGCAGCTATCAATACTACATAGGCCTGAACAACTTCTATGCAGTTTGGCAATACAACCACAGCCGCATGTACGTTACATCCGTGCGCGACATCGCCAACGGCGTGGGCGGCGGCAACCTATAGGTATCATAGAGCTTTACGGGCGGTTTTTTCGCATGGAAACATAGCGGATTAACACAAAATAAGACAAGGCGGCAACGCCCGCCGTGTACGGATAGGGCGTTGGCAACGCTGCATCATAGGTAAGACCACACCTCAGTTTGAACGGCTATACACCGTTTGAGGACTTGCAGGCTTAATTTGCTCAGCCTGTGGCGTAAATAATGCAGTTGTTTTCTACAAATTAATAATAGTCGTAAATAAAATAATGGGTATCAAATATCAATTCAACCTTAATAGA
Source organism: Neisseria sp. (assembly GCA_030530545.1). Lineage (GTDB taxonomy): Bacteria > Pseudomonadota > Gammaproteobacteria > Burkholderiales > Neisseriaceae > Neisseria. The sequence goes on from JAUMUU010000103.1 coordinate 6,068, forward strand.
TTTAATTTTATGGCATACTCCTCCTTGAGTATCAATTTTATTAAAAAATTCTTCCCAACTATCGGTATGTCTTTTTTTTACATAAGGAGTATCCAATATAACAAAATAACCTAAACTTCTTATCTTACTGTCATCAATAGTAATATGTGTTATTTCATAGCCATATTTTGAGGTGGCAAAATGCGAAAAATATAAGCAACTATCTTGAATATGAGTTTGATTTCTGGCATACCTTCCAGCTAAAAATTTAGCTAAGTCATGTTCCCAATAAACATAATATATTGCTGTTACATATAGTATAAATATTGTTATATCTTTTATAAAGATTATTTTATCTTTAATGTTACTTGATATAAAATTGTCCTATTAAAAATTAGGGGCTGGCGTAGATTGACTCTAAACTCCGCACCAATCCCGCAGGATCTTAGGCTGCCAGTACGGTATGTATGCCCAAGTTAAACCGAAATTCGTATTCCTTCAGGAATAATAGAAAAGATTTTCGGTCAATTATATTGTATTTGCGTAAAACCCGCTTTGCCTGATTCCAAAAATTCTCAATGCCGTTGATGTGGTTCTGACGGTCGGCAAACGCTTTGGAATG
>JAUMUU010000104.1 GCA_030530545.1 Neisseria sp.
GCGAGGGTGGGCAGGTTTGCGGCAGCTTCAGGAACAGGCGCGAGCCGTCGGCCATGATGTCGTTTTTCAGTTTAATGCCGGACATATCGCTATTCTTTTGATAACAGCTATTCCCTGTAGGCATAACCGAGTTTGCGCAACACCGTATCAGGATCATGTTTCAATTTTTCCTGCTGTTTATAATGGCAGGTGCGTAGGTAGGTTTCACCCTGGTTGTAAGTGGCATTGGTCAGCGGTTCGCGCATATCGTAGACTTCCGGGCCGTCTGAAACGGTTGGATTTTCGTAAGAACATACGACCGTATAGTTACCGTCCTTTTGCCACTGCACCGCTTTTTTTCCGCGTTTGTTTGAAAATTCCTGAACATTGAATGTTACAGCTTTGCCGGATTGTTTTATTTTTTCAGTGATGTATTTGTAACTAAAGCCGCTGCCGGTTTCTATGCTTTCTTTTGGCGGGTGTGCAAAGGCCGCTTTACCTGCGGCTGATGCGCCGGCGGATAACATTAAAAGGCCGTATAGGCATAATTTTAAGCGTTTCATCATGAATCCTTAATTATTGAGAGAGATGGTTAGAACAGCATGGCCTGTTTTGCTTTATGGGGAATAAAAGCGGTGTTCAATCGTAACGCACGAACCATGCGGGATGAGTTTGACCGATTCTGAGGATGGATACATTGCCCCAATATCAATCGTTATCAAAATATCGTCGCCGATTTTTTTAAATAACCATGTTTCAATAATTTCTTCCCCGCTTTCTTTGTATTTGATGGTTTTTTTACTAGGGATGGGTGGCAGGTTGCGCGGGAAGCCCGCTTTTGAATCACCCAAACCGTTTTTTTTGTCCGCCCTGAAAACCGCATAGGCATCTTTTATGGTTCCTTGATATTGGCAAACGTGTTTGGCAGCCAGCAATTCGTTATTGAACCCGTTGCCACTCCCTTTTTGATTGCGCTCTGCTTCAACTTCTTTGCTTTAGGGTTCGAATTTTTTACATTGCAATGCCGACGCTTGCGTTACCAAAGGTAGGATAAGGCAGCAGGCTGCGAGAAGGTGTTTGGGTTTCATTGTAATTTCCTTAGACGATTAAAAATTTTACAACTTGCGCACGTCCACAAAATGCCCAGCCACCGCCGCTGCCGCTGCCATCGCTGGGCTGACGAGGTGGGTGCGGCCGCCGTTGCCCTGCCGTCCTTCAAAATTGCGGTTGGAGGTGGAGGCGCAGCGCTCTTTCGGTGCGAGGCGGTCGGCGTTCATGGCCAGGCACATGGAGCAGCCCGGTTCGCGCCATTCAAAGCCCGCATCGGTGAAGATTTTGTCCAAACCTTCTTTTTCCGCCTGCTCTTTCACCAAGCCGGAGCCGGGCACGACCAGCACGCGGTTCACGTTGTCGGCCTTTTTGCGGCCTTTGGCCACGGCGGCGGCTTCGCGCAAATCTTCGATGCGGCTGTTGGTGCAGGAGCCGATGAACACCACGTCCACGGGGATTTCGTTCAGCGGCGTGCCGGCGGCCAAGCCCATGTATTCCAAGGCGCGTTCCATGCCCGCGCGTTTTACCGCGTCGGCTTCATCGGCGGGGTTCGGCACTTTGCCGTCCACGCCCAGCACCATTTCGGGCGACGTGCCCCACGTTACCTGCGGCTCGATGTCTTCGGCGCGGAATCTGTACGTTTTGTCGAATTTCGCGCCGTCGTCGGACACCAGCGTGCGCCAGTAGGCCACGGCTTTGTCCCAATCCGCGCCTTTGGGGGCGAATTTGCGGCCTTGGATGTAGTTGATGGTGGTGTCGTCCACCGCCACCAAGCCGCTGCGTGCGCCGGCTTCAATCGCCATGTTGCACAGGGTCATGCGGCCTTCCATGGAGAGGCTGCGGATGGCTTCGCCGCCGAATTCGATGGCATAGCCCGTGCCGCCCGCCGTGCCGATTTGGCCGATGATATACAGCGCGATGTCTTTGGCGGTTACGCCCGGTTTCAGGCTGCCTGAAACTTCAATCAGCATGGATTTGGACTTTTTGGCGGTGATGCACTGGGTGGCCATGGTGTGTTCCACTTCGCTGGTGCCGATGCCGTGCGCCAGCGCGCCGAACGCGCCGTGGGTGCTGGTGTGCGAGTCGCCGCAGACGACGGTCATGCCGGGCAGCGTCGCGCCTTGTTCGGGACCCATCACGTGCACGATGCCTTGGCCTTTGTCTTTAAACGGGAAATACGCCAGCGCGCCGAATTCTTTGATGTTTTTGTCCAAAGTGTCCACTTGCAGCTTGGAAATCGGGTCTTTGATGCCTTCGTCCCAATGGTCGGTGGGCGTGTTGTGGTCGGCGGTGGAGACCACGCTGTCGATGCGCCACAGCTTGCGGCCGGCCATTTTCAGGCCTTCAAACGCCTGCGGGCTGGTGACTTCGTGCACCAGATGGCGGTCGATATACAGCAGCACCGTGCCGTCTTCTTCTTCGCGGACGATGTGGCTGTTCCAGAGTTTGTCGTAGAGGGTTTGCGGTTTCATGTTTTTATTGTGGATATTAAAAGAAAGAAGGTGTGATGGTAGCTTCAACCAGGCGGCGGCGCAAGGATAATGTCTAAAAAATTTGAGTTTTGTAAAAACTTTTGGATTTTTATTTTTATTTTAGACTTTTTGTCTAATAAAATAAGCGGCAGGCTTGTGCGGGCCGTCTGAAACGGTTTATGATGCGCCCTTTCAAATGATTCGTATGGATTGAATATTATGCCCCTACCCGTTATGAACGCGGCCTACCTGCCGCAACTGCAGGCATTCGAACGGCAAATCTTGTCCAACCAAACCAAAATCGAAGCCTGGTTCCGCAGCAAATGGAAGGAACACAAGCCCCCGTTTTACGGTTCGGTGGACATCCGCAACGCGGGCTACAAAATGGCTTCCATCGACATGAACCTGTTCCCCGGCGGTTTCAACAACCTGAATCCGAATTTCATCCAATTGGCCTCCCATGCCGCGCTCGACGCGGTGGAGCGTGCCTGCCCGCAGGCCAAATCGGTGTTGATTGTGCCGGAAAACCATACCCGCAACACCTTCTACCTGCAAAACGTTTATGCCCTGTCCAATATCTTGCGCAACGCGGGTTTCGAAGTACGGTTGGGCAGCATCAACCCCGAAATCACCGAACCGGTGGAACTGGAAACCGCCTTGGGCGACACGGTCACACTCGAACCGCTGCAACGCACCCGCGGGCGCGTGCATCTGGCGGACGGCTTCTCGCCCTGCCTGATACTGCTCAACAACGACTTGTCGGCGGGCGTACCCGATATTCTCAAAGACATCAGCCAAACCGTGTTGCCGCCCCTGCACGGCGGCTGGACGACAAGGCGAAAAACCGCCCACTTTTCCGCCTACAACGACGTGGCCGCCGAATTTGCCGCCCTGGTCGGCATGGACGAATGGCAGATCAATCCGTATTTCGAACAGATTTCCGGCCTGAATTTTCAAGAGCGCGAAGGTGAAGACGCTCTGGCCGATGCGGTGGAGCGGATGTTGGCGAAAATACAGGCCAAATATGATGAAAAAGGCATTACCGACCAGCCCTTTGTCATCGTCAAAGCCGACGCGGGCACTTACGGTATGGGCGTGATGAGCGTGAAATCGGCCGACGAAGTACGCGGTCTGAACCGCAAAAACCGCAACAAAATGGCGAAAATCAAAGAAGGCCTGGAAGTGAGCGAAGTCATTGTGCAGGAAGGTATCTATACTTACGAAACCTTGCACGGTGCGGTATCCGAGCCAGTGGTTTATATGATGGACCGCTTCGTCGTCGGCGGATTCTTCCGCGTACACGAAGGGCGCGGCGCGGACGAAAACCTGAACGCCACCGGCATGTCGTTCGTACCGCTCAACCATGCCATCCCCGTGGTCGAAAGCGACCAAAACGACGAATGCGGCCGCCGCGTGTTCGAGCAGTGGCAGGAATTGGGCGTGCCGCAAACCAAGGCCGACGACCCCGATTGCGGCTGCAACCGCCTGTACGTTTACGGTGTGATGGCGCGCTTGTCGCTCTTGGCAGCGGCAGTGGAGTTGGAACGCACAGTCTGATTTGGGCTTCAGCCCTTATATGGAATCAGGTCGTCTGAAGGTGTAAACTGCCTTCAGACGGCCTTTTTATAACCAACTCGTCTTTGCTTACAAACAAGCATTCTTTCCTTTTTTCAGACGGCCTGATTACAGTGGCGGCATTCCGAACCAGCATGATTACAAGGAACACCATGAGTACCACAGCCGACCCGCGCGCCAAACTCCCCGATACCCCGCTTGCCGACAACGAAAGGCTCAAAGGCCAAAGCCGCCACCTGCGCGGCACGATTGCCGAAGACTTGAGCGACGGCCTAACCGGCGGCTTCAACGGCGACAACTTCCAGCTCATCCGTTTTCACGGCATGTACGAACAGGACAACCGCGACATCCGTGCCGAACGCAACGAACAAAAATTGGAAGGTTTGAAAAACGTCATGATACGCTGCCGCCTGCCCGGCGGCGTGATTACGCCCAAGCAGTGGCTGGGTATAGACGAGTTTGCCGACAGCCACACCCTCTACAACTCCATCCGCCTGACCAACCGCCAAACCTTCCAATACCACGGCGTGCTCAAACCCGACATCAAAGCCGTGCACCAATGGTTGAACAAGCTGGGATTGGACACCATCGCCACGGCGGGCGACGTCAACCGCAACGTCTTATGCACCAGCAACCCGATTGAAAGCGGACTGCACAAAGAAGCGCACGAATGGGCGAAGAAAATCAGCGAACACCTGCTGCCGAAAACCCGCGCCTATGCCGAAATCTGGCTGGACGGCGAAAAAGTCGAATCCACCGAAAACACCGGCAACGCCCCGCTGCCCGAAGCCGTGAAAAGCGGCGACGCGGCCGAACCCGTTTTGGGCGGAAACTACCTGCCGCGCAAATTCAAAACCACGGTCGTCATTCCGCCGCATAACGACGTCGATTTGCACGCCAACGATTTGAACTTTGTCGCCATCGAAGAAAACGGCAGGCTGGCCGGATTCAACGTGCTGGTCGGCGGCGGCTTGTCCATCGAACACGGCAACCACAAAACCTACCCCAACACCGCCCACGAATTCGGCTTTATCGGTTTGGACAAGGTATTGGACTGCGCCGCCGCCGTGGTTTCCGTGCAGCGCGACTGGGGCAACCGCAGCGACCGCAAAAACGCCAAAACCCGCTACACCATCGAACGCGTCGGCCTGGATGTGTTTGTCGAAGAAGTGGAAAACCGCATGGGGGCGAAGTTCCGGCCGATACGCCCTTATGAATTCACCACGCGCGGCGACCGCATCGGCTGGGTGCAGGGCGAAGACAAAAAATGGCATCTGACGCTGTTTATCGAAAACGGCCGCATCACCGATACGCCGAACCGCCCGCTGAAAACGGGTATGCGCGAAATCGCCAAAATCCATAAGGGCGACTTCCGCCTGACCGCCAACCAAAACCTGATTGTGGCCGGCGTTTCCGCCCGCGACAAGGCCAAAATCGAAGCCCTTGCCCGCGAATACGGGCTGATTAGCGACGGCGTTACCCGCCAGCGCGAAAACAGCATGGCCTGCGTCGCGCTGCCGACCTGCCCGCTGGCCATGGCCGAAGCCGAACGCTTCCTGCCGGCGTTTATCGACCATGTGGACGGCCTGATGGCGAAACACGGCCTGTCGGAAGAACACATCGTGTTGCGCGTGAACGGCTGCCCGAACGGCTGCGGCCGTACCATGCTGTCGGAAATCGGACTGGTGGGCAAGGCGGTCGGCCGCTACAACCTGTATGCGGGCGGCAACCGCGAAGGTACGCGCATCCCGCGTTTGTTTAAGGAAAATATTACCGAGCCGGAAATCCTGCAGATTTTGGACGATTGGATAGGCGCGTGGGCGCAAGGCCGTCTGAAAGACGAGGGCTTCGGCGATTTTGCCGTGCGTACCGGCATGGTGAAACCCGTGTTGGATGCGCCGCGCGATTTTTGGTCGGCATAAACCGGGCTGAAACAGCCTAAATAAAAAGAGGCCGTCTGAAAGCTGTAAATGCTTTCAGACGGCCTCTTGGTGTTGCGCCTTATTGGCGGTAATGTTTCAGGAAACGTTCCAGTTTGCCGATGGCTTCTTCGATTTGGTGGCTGTAGGCCAGCGTAACGATGCGGAAGTGGTCGGGTTTGACCCAGTTGAAGCCCGTGCCGTGCACCAGCAATACTTTTTCCTGCACCAAAAGGTCGTAGACGAATTTCATGTCGTCATGGATGTTGTACATTTCGGTGTCGATTTTCGGGAACATATACATCGCGCCCATCGGTTTGACGCAGGAAATGCCGGGGATTTGAGTAATCAGTTCGTAGGCTTTGTTGCGCTGTTCGAGCAGGCGGCCGCCGGGCAGGATCAGTTCGTTGATGCTTTGATAACCGCCCAAGGCCGTCTGAATCGCATGCTGCATCGGCGTGGTGGCGCACAGGCGCATGGACGAGAGCATATCGAGGCCTTCGATATAGCCTTTGGCGTGGTGTTTCGGGCCGTTGAGCACCATCCAGCCTTGGCGGAATCCGGCCACGCGGTAGGCTTTGGAGAGGCCGTTGAAGGTGATGGTCAGCAGGTCGGGGGCGAGCGCGGCGATGTGGT
>JAUMUU010000006.1 GCA_030530545.1 Neisseria sp.
AATCCTACCGCCCTGAAGGGCGGGGTTTCAACCGTTAAGGAACTATGATGAACTGGGCGGAAAAAATGTGCCAACCCGTGCTGTTCACCGACAACCACCTGCTTTAAAACGGTACTTGGCCTATTGTCGGCCACCGCTCCTTGGACGAGGCCGCGCGGCAGTATTTCTATTTTGTTATCGCCAATACGCTGCACCGCTATCCCGACCATATGCCGCCGCGCCGCAGCCTGCGTAAAATCAGCCACGAAGAACGCGGTAATTGGAATACTCAATATATTTGTTCCGTCTACGATATTGCGGATTTTTCGGCAACGGGCGGATACGGCCGCCCGGCCTGAATTCCGCACTCCGTTTCAGGCGGGGTTTTTAGGTGTGCGGCTTTCGAAGTCATCCCGCGATACCAATAATACGGACAATATTAATGCCGCCGCCGCCAATATGCCGCCGGCCGTGCCTATATTTTCCAAACCGAAGTGCAATCCGGCGTAATGTCCCAACAGGGCCCCGCCCCCTATGCCCACATTGTATAGTGAGGAGTAAATCGCCACCGCCACATCTGTCGCGTCGGCGGCAAAATGTAATACTTTGGATATCATGGCCAGACTCAACGCCGTAATCCCCACGCCCCATAACAGGCACAAGGGTATCAAGGCCCACGGGTATGACGACAGGGGGTTCAGCAGCAGCATGGGGATGAGTACCATCAGGCCGCATCCGACAAAAAACGGGCGGCCGCAGCGGGCAAACCATAGTCCGAATAAATATGAGCCGCCAAAGCCCGCCGCGCCGTATGCCAATAAAAGCCCCGTTACCGCTTGTTCCGACATGCCCGCAACCCCCTCGGCAAAGGGCTGGATGTAACTGTATGCGGTAAAGTGCGCGCTAATCATTAATATGGTGAATATGTACAGCAGTATCAGGTTTTTGCGTTTGAACAGCAGTGGCAGGCTGGCCGGCGAACCGCTGTTGGCACTGGGCAGTTTGGGCAGGGTTTTGGCCAATACCAATGCCGTGCCGGCAGCCGTCAGGCCGATAAGCAGGAAACTCAGCCGCCAACCGTAATGGTTGCCCGCCAAACGGCCCAGCGGTATGCCCAATACCATGGCCAATACCGTCCCCATGCTCAACAGGCTCAAGGCCTGGTTGCCTTTCCCCGCCGGTGCGACCCTTACTGCCAGGGCGGCGGTAATGGACCAAAATAAGGCGTGTGTCAGTGCCACGGCCACGCGCCCGGCCAACAGGCTGCCGAAACTCCAGGCAAAAAACGATAATATGTGCCCGCCTATGAATACCGCCAATAAAATCAATAGTAAACGCCGCCTCTCCATGTCGCGTGACCATAACATCAGGGGTAGGGACATAAGGGCCACGACCCAGGCGTAAACGGTAATCATCATGCCCGCCTCGGTAGGCTGCATGGCAAAACCCTCCCCTATGTCGCTCAACAGGGCTATGGGGATGAATTCGGTGGTGTTGAAGATGAAGGCGGCAAAGGCCAGTGCGAATACGCAAAGCCAGCGGGAAGTTTCTTTGTCCATCAAAATTCCTTAACGGTTCAAGCCGCACCATTCCCCGATATGGGGGGCGTTTTGGTGCGGACAGATGAAAAAGGCCGTCTGAATACCCTTCAGACGGCCTTCGCAAACAAACGCGATTTTACCCCTGTTCAAGCCCCCGCGCCAAATCCGCCCGCAATATCCGAAAATACTCCGGACAGGCGCGCCACACCCAAGACACCTGACTACAGTAACAATAAACGCTACAATACACCCCGTATCCCACCTTGGCAGGCCGTCTGAAACACACCTGCCCCGAAAGGACAGAAGACGATGAAGATCAAACACCTTCCCATCCTTCCCTTAGCCGCATTGGCGGCCGTTTTATTGGGCGGTTGCGCGGCGGCCGTCATAGGCGGGGCGGCGGCCGGCACATCCTCCATAATCGACCGGCGCAGCACCGGCGCCCAAGCGGACGACCAAATCATAGAACTCCGCGTCAAAAACAACGCACTGGCCTACCTGAACAAAAACAACCCGGTCAGCGGCTACACCCCCCGCCTGTCCGTTGTCAGCTACAACCGGCACGTCCTGCTTTTAGGCCAGGTGGCGACCGAGGCCGAGCGGCAGTTTGTCGAACAAGTGGCCAGGGCCGAACAATCGGCGCAAAAAATATACAACTACATAGAAGTGGCGGCACAGGCGCGCACCCTGGGCAACGTATCCGCAGACGTATGGAACACCGCCAAAGTACGCACCACCCTGTTGGGGATAGGCAACAACACCTACCCCGGACGCGTCAAAATCGTAACCTACGAGGGCACGACCTACGTCATGGGCATCCTGACACCCGAAGAACAAAACACCGTAACCCAACAAGTCAGCACCACCGCCGGCGTTCAAAAAGTCATCACCCTCTACCAAACCTACGGCGGCGACTGAACCGCCCGATACAGATTGCCGGCCCAATAAAAACACCAACCACCCCAAACACACCCGCCAGCCGCCGCCAAGGGGGCTTCAACCATTAAGGAACAAAGATGAACCGCAACAAAAGCCAAACCGCCCTGCCCCCATCCTGCACGGGCGGCATCAACCTGAAAACCATACTGTGGGCGGTCATATTCTTCATAGCCGTGGCGGCCACGGCCTTGGTCATCAACGTCTTCCTGGTTATGAAAAACCCGCCGGCCAACCCCGCCAACAACAACGGCCAACCCCAACAACCCTCGGTGGAAATCTGGTCGCCGGACGGCCGCTCCACCACCGTACCCTCCGAAAACGGCAACCCCCTGATACCCCGGCAGCCCGCCAAAGAAACCGAAACCCCCGCATCGGACATACCCGATGACGGCGAAATAGGCAACATACCGCAAGAACCCAGGCCGGCAAGCAAACCCAAACCCAAAAAAGACAAAGAAAAAGAAGGGCAGAAAAACGAACCCCAAGAAACCCCGCTGGAACCGATTAACAAAAAACCGGCCAACGGCGAAAGGACGCTGGACCCCATCAACCGGGGCGGCGAAAAAAGCAAGCCCGTGCAGCCCAAACCGCGCCAACCCGACTCGCACAACGACATGGACAACCTATTCTAAGGCGGATAACAACATCTCCACCCTGTTTGCCTCAGCCCAACAAAGCGGCCAGGCGGCGGCTGTTTTCCACCAGGCCGAAATCGCGCCCGTCTATATCCAAAGCACACTCCATCAACAGCAGGTTTTGCGGCCGCCCCCCATGCAGGCTCATACGGAGTTTGGCTGGAACAAAAGGCAGGCGGCGGGCGGCGGCAAATTCGGCGGCGCGGCGGTTGGCCGTCTCTATCGTGCGGCGCAAACCCGCATCAAGATGGAACACACGGACCTGCAGCACCAAAATACGGGCGGCAAACCAATCGGCCTCATCAGTGAAAACGGCGGGGCTGGGGCGGCTGAAATCATGGCGCGAGGCCGCAATAAGCTGCGCCGTAGTGCGGATTTGCGGCAACAGCGACTCGGCGGCGGCCGCACCCTCTACCCCGCGCAGGCAGGCGGCCAGAAGATCGGGACGGTGGGCGTTGCCGTCGGCCAGCAGGCGGCAGCAATGCAGCGTTTGAACGGACGGGGCGGGCTGTTGCAAGGCGGTACACATATTCGGACTCCTGAAAATCTGTTTTCAGGCGGCCCGCGTCTTAATCGGAAAGAACAAAGCCGCCTGTATATCGGAACGGGCGGCTTTTTTGTTACTGAGTATGAAATTCACGCAGACGCAAAAAGATACCGCTCGCTTGAGCAGTACCAATAAAAATAAACGGCGGCGCGGATACCCTGCATCATAACATACACAATCATCAGAAAAATTCATCATTTCCGGCACGGAACAAAACCGGCGGCGGAAAACCAAACTTATTACAAAACAAACAATATACCGACTCTATACAGTTTGGCCGCGCCTGTCAAGGCATGGTTTCAAAACACACCGAAATAATGGCAAATATACAACGCAAACAACACCGGCGGCAAAAACAGCCATGCCGCCTGCCTTTTCTGCCGCCCTTCGCCCCTCAAATGATGCACGATACAGACCAGCAATACATATTTAAATAAAAAAACACATTCGCAAGCCAAAACAATACCGTCCGCCAAATAATCCGAACTGCCGGGCAAAGACGGGAAACACAGAAAAAAAGCAACCGTAGCGGCCGGAATCAGACAGACGGCCAGCCAACGCCGGAACATGACGGAAGACTTTTGCGGAATACCGGCCATAAGCAACAACAACGGCTAAAACACCGCGCCTAACTGGCGCACGGCGGAACTGATGCCCCGGGACAAAGACGACAACATCGCGGGATAACCGTCGCCCTCCTGCGGGGTGGCCGCATCAAAGCGGCGGTTGTCGTCCCCGTTTTGCATATAACCGGCCACACGGGTTTCGCCCTGCCAGCTGCCCCCGAATTCCTCAACATAAAAAACAACGGATTGCGCGGCCGAACTCTGATGCGCGGGGACATAATAACGGCGCGCGCCCCCCGCACGGTTCAACTCATTGCTCAAACGCGAGGCCAAAGCCTGTTCCAAAGGCCGCGCCCACAAATGCCCCTTGGCCAGACTCATCCGGTCGGCGGCCGGACGGTAAACCAGCCCCCCGCGATTGAACGGCTCGGCCAGCACCACGCGCACGGCGGTTTGCGTCCGCCCCCGCGTGTGTTCCGGCATCACAAAACCACTGTCGGGCAAAGTATAATAAACGGGCGGCGGAGTGGAAGAACAGGCCGCCAGCAGCAAGGCTGCCGCAATGGAAAAGATTTTCTGCATGGCTGTCGTCGGAACGGAAAAAGGCATTATAGCCCGAAAATCAGCCCCATACCGTTTCCGCCGCCGAAAACCCGCGCCGCTTGGCAAAATATAGCGAATTAAAATAGAAAGGCACAAGGCGACAACATCCGCCGTGTACGGATAGTACATAAGGATGTTGGCGATGTTGGCAACGCGGCGGATTTCTTATTTTAATCCACCATACCGCCATACAACCGCCGCCTCACCCCCACCAAAGCCTCCGCCGCCGCCACCCTGTCGGGCAGCGCAGGCAGTGCCGAAACGGCAAACAAAGCCTCCGCCTCGTTTAACAGCGTCTGCGCCCTCAAAGTCAATTCCTCATAAGAAAACACCCCCCGCTTAATGGCCAGCAACTCCTCGCGGTTGGGGCGGCGCACCCTCACCTCCCCGTAACGCGCCAAATCACAGGCCGTTTCCAACAGGCGGAAAGTATGCATCATATTTTTGGCATCATAGGCCTGGCCGTGCCGCAGCGTTTCCCGATAACGCACCTCATTGCGTTCGCGCAACCACTGCCTATATGACGCATACTCGCGGCAGTAGCTGCTGTAGCCGTCCTGATTGAACGAAAGATAGGCCAAAGGCGGCGTATCGGGCGCAATACGGCTCAATACCAAACTGTCGGCCCCGGGCTTTTGCATGATGCCGCGATAACCGCACAGCCCGCCTTCATCATAAAACACCGCATAAAGGCCGCGCGCATGGGCAACATCGGCCAAACCCGCCTTTTGCTGAACCCACCCCTTGGCCGCCAGCCATTTCGCCAAAGGGATGCCTTGCGCCCCTTCGATGACAAAGCAAAAATCCAACACAGTTTTCTTTTGCAAAGACATGGGATTGACGATTTTCTTATTCAGCCCCCGCGCCTTGCGTATCTGTCCGGCGGCATAACCGGCAAAGGTCGCACAACAGGCGCGCGACAAAAAATATTCCGGGCGGAAGGCATCCATCAGGGGCGAACGCATACGCACGCAATCGGCAGGCGAGGCCAGCAGTTCCAAAATATTGGGATTGCTTTGCAGCAGCAACTCGACAAAACGCCCCAACTCATAATAAACCACATCATTACCGGCATCGCTGATTTGCGCCTGATAATCCAAACCGTAAAACTGCCGCTGCGGCAGATAAAACACACCCTTTATATCGGTATCCGATTCCGGCGTGTCCAAACCGTAGGCGCGGCTGCCCGAAACCGCCTCCAGCAAAATCAGATTTTGCCGCCGCAAATCCCCTATGGCCAGCATACCTCCATCTCCCATATAATCCCGCAGGGCATGGCGGCTCAATCCTCACCGCGACACCGCCCCATATCCAAACAACCCAAGCCCTTAATTCAGTCGAACCCGGCCGCCCAAGGCAATTATCCAACCAAAAAGGAGTTATCCGTGAACCGCAAAAACCAAGAACAAAAAATGTTCCTCATCAATGCCTGGCCCATGATATTCATCTTCGTCCTGCTCATCGGCGGCGCAATATTCCAGCTGATAGGCAACCGTTCCCCGGCCGCCCCCTTCATAGGCATAGCCCTCATCATGTTGGGGCTGTACCTGCTTAAACGCTTCCGCATCATCCAGCCCAACACGGCCATAGTCGCCACCCGCTTCGGCCATTATGCAGGTTCATGGACACGGCCCGGCTTTGTCTGGCTGCCGCCCTTTTATGAAATCAGCACCGTTTCCATGAAAACCAGCAACCATTCCACATCCACCATCAAAGTGAACGACTCTTCAGGCACGCCCATAGAAGTCGCCGCCGCCATTGTCTACCACATAAACAACCCCGCCGCCGCCACTTTGGACGTGGAAGACCCCCAGCTGTTTTTGTTCGTCCAAAGCGAAAGCGCATTGCGAACGCTGGCATCCACCTACCCCTACACCGCCCCCGACAATCAGGACAGCCTGAGCCGCCATTCCAACCACATACTCGACCGTTTTGTCGAAATGCTGCAGGAGCGCGTGGATGCGGCGGGCATCAGGATAGAGGAAGCCCGCTTCACCCATTTGGCCTATGCTTCCGAAATCGCCCAGGCCATGTTGCGCAAACAACAGGCCGAAGCCGTGGTAGCCGCCCGCGAAACACTGGTGCGCGGCGCGATAGACATGGTGGACAACACGGTGGCCGAATTGAGCCGGCGCGGCATCGTGCATATGAGCGAACAGGACAAGGCCAAACTGGTCATCAATATGATGACCGTGCTGTTGTCCGAAGAAAACGCCTCGCCCGTGTTGAACGTCAGCGGCGGGAATTAATCGGCAAAATCCGCCCCCATGCGCTGCAGCGTTGCCCGAAACAGGCCGTTTAACGGTTCCTCGTCCGTTTCCCGCACGGCGGGGGCGGACAGGGCGGCCACCTCCCTGTGCAAATCCAAAGTCGCCCCAACCAACACCGGCGGCAATATGTGCCGGTAAGCCTCGCCCTGCCGCGCCTTTACGGCAAGCAAATCCCGAATTTCCCCAAGCACGTCCGTGCGCCAGCCCTCCATCAGTTCCGCCAGCGTCATGGGCGGTACGCCGCCCCTTTGCACCGCCCAACGCGCCGCCAACAGGGGGCGCAAAACGTAAAACCATTTTTTCAAAGGGACGGCCTGATGCAAATCCAAGGATTTCAGGGCATTGCCCGCGATTCCGCGATAATGGTTGAGTAAGGGCGCGGTTTGGGCATATTGCGGCACCAAGGCCTTCAAATCGCGGACAAAGGCATCGTCTTTTTGATACACCAGCGGCGAATTCAGCCACTCCAGCAGTACGGCATTGCTTTTGCGCAAAAGCCGCAAGGCCTTGCGTATGTCCCAACATCCCAGGTCAAACCAGTCATCCTCCATCACATCCAAGGTATCGGCACTTTCGGCTATCCGCAGGTAATGGCCAAGCGGCCGGACATACACCGCCCTGATGTCGTAATCGCTGTCTGGCGAGGCCATGCCCCAGGCGCGGCTGCCGCTTTCAACCGCCAACAGAATGTGGATTTTTTCTTTTTCGGCATACTGATTGAGTTTTCGGACGATACGGTCGCGCATAAATACCCTTTTCTGTTGGATAATATATCAGTATGTTCCAACACACAGGGCCGCACATAAAGCGCAGCCCTGTGTGTTGCCCTGATTTGGAAGGGGTTACATCCCTCCCAAACAAACCCAAATTCTACCGCCCTGAAGGGCGGGGTTTCAACCGTTAAGGAAATTTTGATAAAGGACGAGCCGTTTTTTATACAGGGCGTGAACGCGGCCGGGGTTGAAGCGCCCTATCCGGCTGTAGGACAATCATTTTATGGATATATTGATAGATTTTGACGGTACCTGCGTTACCCATGAATTTCCCTATGTGGGCAAAGACATAGGCGCGGCGCAGGTTTTGCGCGATTTGGCGGCCAACGGCCACAATCTGATTTTGTTTACCATGCGCGCGCCCGACTGTTATCTTGATGACGCGCTGGCATGGTTTGAGAAAAACGGCATAGGGTTGTACGCCGTCAATACCAATCCGGTGCAAAAGCAGTTTACCAGTTCCCCCAAAGCCTACGGCGGGTTGTTGATAGACGATACCGCCCTGGGTGTGGAAAAACTGGACTGCCATTACCACCGCCCCTGTGTGGATTGGAAATGGGCGGCAGCCGAATTGTGCCGCAAGGGCCTGCTGACCGAAGATCAAATCAGCCGTTACGATTTTTCCATGCAGCCCTATCTGTAACCATGCTTGCCATCACCACCTGCCGCGCCTACCCCCAACCGCCGCAAAACCTGCTGCCGCTGGCGGACTTACTCAACCGCCAATCTGTCCCCACCCGCTTCGGCATCTGGCAGGAGCGGCCGGATACGCCGTTTTTGCTGCCGCTGTGCGCGTGGGACTATGCCGCCGAGCCGCAGGCCTTCCGCCGCTGGCTGGACGAAGCCGAAAAACGCGGGCAACGCTTTATCAATCCGCCCGCGCTGATGCGCTGGAACATGGACAAAAAATATCTGTGCGACCTGGCCGCATGGGGCGCGGACGCGATACCGAGCGTGTTTTCGCCGTCCGAAACCCGGGCCGTGCAAAACATTCTGCGCGAACGCGGCTGGCAGGAAGCCGTCATCAAACCCGCCATAGGGCAAAGCGGCCGCGCCGTCGCCAGAATCCGCAATGATGCCGTGCCGGAGGTTTGGGCGGACTACCCGCAGGGCATCATTGTCCAGCCCTATATCCGCGAAATCGAACGAGCGGGCGAAACCTCGCTGGTGTTTTTCAACGGCGCGTTCAGCCACGCCGTGTGCCGCCGGCCACCCGCAGGCGAATGGCGCGCCAATTCCGCCTACGGTGTCGTAATCCTCCCCGCCGCCCCGTCCGAAACAGTCGTCCGCACCGCCCGCCGCGTATTGGACTTGTTGCCGCAAATGCCCGCCTATGCGCGGGTGGACGGCACTGTCATAGGGGAAAGGCTGCTGCTGAACGAGTTGGAACTTATAGAACCCGCCCTCTACCTGCATACGGCAGGCGGTGCGGCGGAACGCTTTGCTGCGGTGCTGGCCGAACGGGTGCGCGGTGTCGGCGGTTTGACGGTTTTGGAATAGGCAGGGCGAAAATCGGGGGCAATACCGCCTTATCCCGGGGCGGACGGTATGTTGTATTTAAAATTAAGTATGTTGGCTATAGAAATCCGCCGTACAAGTCAAATGGCGGCAGCCCCTAAATTTAATCCGCCATATTTTGATTTTGCGACAACAGGCGTTTGTCCAATTCGGCCTGTATCAGGAGGCCTTGGGAAAAGCGGCGGCTGTCGGACAGGGTGATGCGGCCGCCGTAGCGTTTGGCTATGGTGTCGGCTATGGACAGGCCCAGGCCCGTGCCTTGCTGTTCCGTACCCAAGATGCGGTAAAAGGGGTCGAGTACGCGCTCCCTCTCGCAGGGCGGGATGCCGTGTCCGTTGTCTTCCACCCAAAGGCACAGGGTGTCGGCATTTTGCCAAAAACCCAAATCTATGCGCCCCCCGGGCGGGGTGTAGCGGACGGCGTTGTCGGTCAGGGTTTGGACCAGGGTGCGGATTGCGGTGTCGTCGGCATGAATTTCGCAGTCGCCCTCCACAGCCACGCCTATATCTTGCCTTTTGGCCGCCGCAAGGGGCAGCAGCCCTTCCAATACGCGGCGGAATATGTCTCGGATGGAGACGGGGCCGCCGTGGCGGGCGGCCTCGGGCGATTGGGCGCGCGCCAGCGACAAGAGTTGTTCAAGCAGGTGGCGGTTGCGGGCTATGCCCTGCCGCAAAAGGGCTGCCTGCTGTGCGGCTTCGGGCGGCAGGGGCAGTTTGTCCAGCCTTTCGGCCTGAAGCGACAGGGCGGTCATGGGGCTGCGTAATTCGTGGGCGGCATCGGCTATAAAACGCTGCTGCTGGCGGATGCTGCCGCCCGTGCGCGCCAACAGGCGGTTGATGGCGGTAACGAAACCGCCGATTTCGCTGGGTATGCCCTCCTGCGGCAGGGGCGACAGGTCGTTGTCGCGCCGCCGGCCCAGGTTTTGCGACAATAGGCGCACGGGGCGCATGGCGCGGGAGATAATCCATATGGTAAGCAATATGGTGAGGGGGATGGCCAGCAGCAGGGGCATGACGCTGCGCCAGGCGGCGTTTTCGGCCAAGTCTTCGCGGTAGTCGTTTTCCTGTATGACGGCAACCCGCCCGCGCGCGCCTTCATGCAGGTAGACGCGGTAGCTGTCGCCGTCGCGGTCGTTTAGGTCGTGAAAGCCGTCGGGCAGGCTGCCGGGGATGTCCAGGCGGCCTTTCGCGCCCGGCCGCTGGATGAAGATGCGCGCATCGTTATCGCTGTCGGGCAAGTCGCCGCCCCCGGGCGAGGCCAGGGCCGCCGTTTGCCGCAACAGGCCATCTTGCAGTTTTTCGGTTTCCCGGTAGGTGTCATAAAAGGAAAATCCGCCGGCGGCCGCCGCCAACAGCAGGTAAATCGCGGCAGAGGCCAGGCTGAGCTTGGCCTGCAGGGAGTTTTTTAGCAGCAGGAACAATCGGGACATAGGATAAGGGGGAAAAACGGTGGCTGCGGATTCTACCGTATTTTGCCGCCCCGCCCCCGGTTTGGCAAAAACCGCCCGTTTCAGACGGCCTTGCCGCATTCCGGCACCAGCCAGCCTACGCCGCGCACATTTTGAATATGTTCTTTGCCCAGTTTTTTACGCAGGGCGTGAATCAGAAAATCCACCGCGTTGCTTTCCACTTCCTCGCCCCAGCCGTAAATTTTGTCTTCCAAATCGCCGCGCGACAATATCGCGCCCGGCCGCATCAGCAAGGCCTGCAAAACGGCGAATTCCTTATTGCTCAATAAAACCGGCGCGCCGCCGGCCACCTGTGCCTGATAGGTGGCGGTATTCAGGCTGATTAGGCCGTTGCCCAGCACGGATTGGCTCTGCCCTCCCCGCCTTCTTAGGACGGCGCGTATCCTGGCCTGCAGTTCGGCCATATCGAAAGGCTTGACGATATAGTCGTCCGCCCCGCCGTCCAAGCCGCTCAGGCGGCTGTGCAAATCGTCGCGGGCGGTAAGGATGAGTACGGGGACGGTGCAACCCTGCGCGCGCAGGCGGGCCAACACCTGCAGCCCGTCCTCGCCGGGCAGCCCCAAATCCAACAGGACGAGGTCGTAGGCCTGCGCCCTGACGGCCGCCGCCGCCTGCATACCGTTGTTAATGCGGTCCACCGCATAACCCCCGTCGCGCAAATCGGCCGCCACGGCCTGGGCTATCATGTCGTCGTCTTCCACCAGCAAAATCCGCATACACCCCCCTTGCATAGGCATGATGGGGGGATTATATAGCGGACGGGCATCATCCCGATACCCGGCGGCCGGACAGGCCCGAACCATATCGGAAGTTGGGCCAATCTGCTATATAATCAAAACCTATCCCACAAAAACCGCTGCAAAAACCTTCAGGACACACCATGATAGGCATCATCATCGTAACCCACGAAAGCATAGGCAAGGCCTACGCCCAACTGGCCAGCCATTTCTTTCCCGAAATCCCCGGCCATATCCGCCTGTTGGGCGTGGAGCGCATGGAAGACCACGAAGACGTCATCCGCCGCACCCGCGCCGAAATAGACGATTTGGACGCGCCCCACGGCATACTCGTATTGGCCGACATCTTCGGCGCAACCCCGTGCAACGCCGCCCGCAAACTCGTCGTCCCGCACAAAGTGGCCATACTCACCGGCCTGAACGCCCCCATGCTGATCAAGGCCGTGCAATATTCGGGCGAAGCCGGCAATTTGGACGACTTTACCCAATCCGTGCGCCGCGCCGCAGTAAACGGCATACTGGCCATCACCGAACCGCCCGAAGGAACATAAACCATGCTCAAACAAGACATTCAAATCATCAACAAACTGGGCCTGCACGCCCGCGCGTCCAGCAAATTCGTTCAGACGGCCTCGCCTTTCCAATGCGAAGTCTGGGTAACGCGCAACGGCAACCGCATCAACGGCAAAAGCATCATGGGGCTGATGATGCTGGCCGCCGCGCAAGGCACGACCATCACCATAGAAACCGACGGCGCGGACGAAGCGGCCGCCATGCAGGCGCTGACCGCATTGATTAACGACTACTTCGGCGAAGGGGAATAACATGGGCATCGTATTGCACGGCGTGGCGGCGGGCAAGGGCATAGCCATAGGCCGCGCCCACCTGGTAGTACGCGGGCGCGAAGAAGTGCCGCAATACGACCTGGCCGAAGACGAAGTCCCCGCCGAGACCGCCCGCTTCGAAGCGGCGGTCAAAACCACCCGCCGCCAACTCGAACAGATCCGCAGCACCATACCCGAAAACGCCCCCACCGAACTGGGCGCATTCATTTCATTACACCTGATGCTGCTATCGGACGTAACCCTGTCGCGCGAGCCGCTGGACATCATCAAAGAACAAAAAATCAACGCCGAATGGGCGTTAAAAATCCAAACCGGCCGCCTGAGCGAACAATTTGACGCAATTAACGACGAATACCTTCGCACCCGCAAACAAGACATGCTGCAGGTAGTCGAGCGCATCCACAACAACCTGGCCGGTTCGGGCAACGAACTCAACCTGGATGCCAACCTCTTGGACGACACCATACTCATAGCCCACGACCTGTCGCCGGCCGACACCGTACACCTGAAAGAACAGCGCGTAACCGCCTTCGTAACCGACGCGGGCGGCCCCACCAGCCACACCGCCATCCTGGGGCGCAGCCTGGACATCCCCTCCGTCATAGGCCTTCGCAACGCCCGCCGCTTAATCAGCGAACACGAATGGGTAATCGTAGACGGCATCAACGGCGTACTCATCATCAACCCCGACGACATCGTACTTGCCGAATACCGCCGCAAACTGCGCGCCTACAAAAGCAAACAGCGCGAACTGAACAAACTCAAAAACACCGCCGCCACCACCGAAGACGGCACCCAAATCGAACTCTACGCCAACATAGAAAACGCCGAAGACATCAAAGCCCTGCACAAATTCGGCGCGGACGGCGTAGGACTGTTCCGCAGCGAATACCTTTATCTGAACCGCGACACCCTGCCCGACGAAGAAGAACAATATACCGTATACGCCGACATCGTAAAAAAAATGAAGGGCAAACCCCTGACCATACGCACCGTGGATTTGGGCGTGGACAAAAACCCGCGCTGGTTCGGCCAAAGCGGCACGCCCAACGGCAGCCTGAACCCCGCCCTGGGGCTGACCGGCATACGCCTGTGCATGGCCGAACCCGTCATGTTCCGCACCCAAATGCGCGCCATATTGCGCGCCGCCGCCCACGGGCCGGTGAAAATGATGTGGCCCATGATAGCCTCCGTATCCGAACTCAAACAATGCATCACCCACCTGGACACCGCCCGCCGCCAGCTGGTCGAACGCGGCGAAGCCTTCGGCGAAGTATCGGCCGGCTGCATGATAGAAATCCCCTCCGCCGCCCTGACCGTCTCCACCCTGCTCAAACTGACAGACTTCGTCTCCATAGGCACCAACGACCTGATCCAATACACCCTGTCGGTAGACCGGGGCGACGATGCCGTAAGCTACCTCTACCAGCCCGCCCATCCCGCCATCCTGCGCCTTTTGGCACACATCATCCGCACCGCCAACCGCATGAACAAAACCGTTTCCCTTTGCGGCGAAATGGCGGGCGACACCGCCTACACCCGCCTGCTACTGGGCATGGGCCTGCGGAGTTTTTCCATGAACACCAACAACCTGCTGGCAGTAAAAGACATCGTCATCCGCAGCAACATAGACGGATTGGAACAAGGCATACTGCGCCTCATGCGCAACGAAGACCCCGACAAGGCCGACAGGCTGCTCAAACAGCTCAACGGCGCGGAAGAAACCGTCTGAACACAGCCGGCCCCGGCAAAAACAAAATTCCACCGCCCCGGAAAGCGGCATTTCAACCATTAAGGAAATTCTCATGAACAACACCGCCCAACCCGCCGACAGCCGCCTGCAAGGCTACATAGACTACCCCGTCAAACGCCAAATCGCCCACATAGACCCCCGTTTGGATGCCTATTGGCAGGAGAACCTGGTCAAACTCTTCGCACAACTCGACCCGCAGCAGCAGGAAGAGGCGGAGGCACAACTGCTCAAACCCAAACAAATATCCCGGGACAGCGGCAACAACACCTTCTTTTTCACCGGCCGGCCGGCAGACTTCCCCGAATACGTCAAATCAATCGCCTTCCCCCAACTGCAGCAACTGGCCATGCGGGCCAACGAATATTTCGAACTGCTGAAAGAAAACGACGACGCACTCGAAATCGCCGACCTGCTTGAAAACACCCTGGCCATCATAGACCGCGCCAACGTCGGGGACGAACCCGACATCTTGGCGGCCAAACACAAAATGCGTGCCGAATTTATCTACTCGGCGGCCAAACTCATCAACGAAAAACAAACACTCATCCTGCCCAAAAACCGCCGCAGCCTGAGCATGGAGATGGTCAAACTGTTCATCAGCGAAATCTACCTCAAACACGAACTGCTGGATTACTGGTTCAACACCCTGCGCCCCTACGAAGTCGAGGCCATGAGCCATGCCCTGCTGCACACCTACCTGCCGCAAGAACAAAAAATCCGCCAGCTCGAAGTGGTTCAGACCTCCAAATACCTATTCGCCATCGCCCCCACCCCCGACAAAAGCCAAAACCCCTTTTCCCTGCGCCGCTTCCTGTATGAAGAAAAAATCTTCGAATCCACCCGCATCTACCTGAATGCCGCAATCATAGACCTGGACCACCTGGACAACACCGGCCACAACAACATCTTCAAGGCGCAGATGGAATGCATCGTTACCCTGGAAGGCTCGGTAAACCAAATCATCATAGACCTGATGGAAAGGCTGGGCAAAGTGCATGAGGCCGAATTGGTCCCCCTGCTGCAGGCCCCCTTTGACGGCGCATCGCTGAATGTGGAGGAAGCCGTTGCCCGGCGCGTGCAGGAATACGGCGAAAAACTGGAAGAACAAATATTGCAACCCTTTGTCTACGCCATAAACCACACCGTTTCCCACCAGGACGAATTCGACTACCTGTATGTTTCCATGCGCCGCCTGTTCGGCAACATCCTGCAGGCATATTCGCTGTTCATGCGCCGCCCGGCCGTACTGCTCAATCAGGCCGCAACCGACATGAACAGCAAACTGGCATCCTACCCCCTGCTGATGGACAAACGGCGCGACAAAGTCTTCACCCGCATGACCCTGGACGAGCGCGACGAGGCCGACAAAACCCTGCAGACCGTTTTCGAACGCCTCCAATCGTCCATCAAACAACAGGCCGCCAACTACAAAAAAGCCGTTGAAAAAGTCAAAATCCAACAGGACAAATACAACAAACCCGCCACCCTGGCCGACAAGCTGTTCAACCGCAAGGAAAAGCAGCAGGCCGAATTAAAACAGCTCAGGCAGGAAGCCGAAACACTGATGGCGGAAAGCTATATAGACATCCTGTACGAACCCAAAAACAATCCCGACTGCATGGTGTACCTGGAACAGGAATCCACCGTGGAAATCAACACCAAGGAACGCAACTATGCCTTCTGCGCCGGACAAGACGGCCTGGGCAAACTGCCCATCCTGCTGACCCTGCCGCAGAAACGCACTTCCTTCGACCTGTCCGAATTCAACCGCCGCCTGCAAAGCGAGCAAGTTCTGGACAAGGCCTGATGCAGGCAGCAGCGCAATAAGCCGCCGTTTCGGGAATTTGATTTTTAACCATAAGGTAAAACGCAATGTTATGGAAAAACCTGTTGGCCGCCGCAGCGGCTTTGAGCCTGTGTACCACCGCCTCCGGCCTGCAGTTGGGTGGCAAGGAATGCAAACAGGCCGCCCGTTTTGAAGCCGAAAGGAAAAAGACGCGCCTAAACCGCCCGCAACCCTCGTCCGTGGCGCAAAGGGAATGGTTTGAAGTGGCCGACCTGTTGGGCGAATTCGACCTGGAGGCCTTGAAGCACCGCTGCCGCGAGGCGGCGGCCGCCGCGCCCATACTGCAGAAAAACGTGCGCGAGGGCCGCATCGCCCGCATGAAGGCCCTGAGGCTGACCAGCCCCGAAATCGCGGCATTTCGGCAAAAATGGCTGGCCGATGCCGAGTTTTTAAGCAACAACGTTAATGACGAAGGCAAAATCCAAGCCCTGAGGCGCGCTTGGGAGGAACAGGCGGCGCAACTGGATATCAAATATTCCCCCCGCGCCGCAACCAAATGATTAACCGGGCAAAATCCCCATCCCTTATGACGGCTTTATGATACCCGCCCTCTACCGCCTGCTTTGGCGCATCGCCCCGCCCTTCATCCGCCTTTACCTGCGCCGCCGCGCCCGGGGCAATCCTGCCTATTTGGAACACTGGGACGAGCGTTTCGGCGGGGCGTTTGACGGGGCGGTGCGGGGGGCGATATGGATACATGCGGTGTCGGTGGGCGAAACCCGGGCAGCCGAACCTTTGATTCATGCCCTGCGCCGCCGTTTTCCCGATGCGCCGCTGCTGATTACCCAAATGACCCCGACCGGCCGCGCCGCCGCGCAAAAACTGTATCCCTATGCCCAATGCCGCTACCTGCCCTATGACCGGCCGGATTATGCCGCCCGCTTTTTGAACGAGCACAGTCCGCGTTTCGGCGTGCTGATGGAAACGGAAATCTGGCCCAATCTGATGCTGGCCTGCGCCAAACAGGGCGTGCCGCTGTTTTTGGCCAATGCGCGCCTGTCGGCAAAATCCCTGCGCGGCTATTGGAAGGTCCGGCCTTTGGTGAGGGACGCGCTGGCCTCGTTGCGCGGCTGTTTCGCGCAAACCTCCGCCGATGCCCTAAGGCTGCGGCTGTTGGGCGCGGCGGCAACGGAAGTTTGCGGCAATACGAAATATGATGTGGAAATTTCTGAAACGATGCGGCAGACGGCGGATGTGTTTAAGGCCAAGGCGGGGGGGCGGCAGGCGGTGGTCTGCGGCAGTACGCGTTTTTACCGCGATACCGATGAGGCAGAACTGCTGTTGCGGGCCTGGCGGGATTATCGCGGCCGGGCCCTGCTGGTGTTGGTGCCGCGCCATCCCGAACGTTTCGATGCGGTGTTTCGGACGGCTTCGGATTTGGGCTTCCGCGTGCAGCGGCGCAGCGACGGGAAGGATATTGCAGCCGATACGCAGGTGTGGCTGGGCGACAGTATGGGGGAGTTGCCCGCATATTACGCTATGGCGGATGCGGCCTTTGTCGGCGGCAGTTTGGTGGACGCGGGCGGGCAAAACCCTATAGAGCCTATGGCCTGCGGCGTGCCGGTGTTGTTCGGGCCGTCCTGTTATAACTTCGCCGATGTCTGCAGGGGCGCGTTGGACGCGGGCGCGGCGCAGCAGGTGGGCGATGCCTCGGAGTGGCTGGCGGCGGTTGAAGGGTTGCTGGCCGATGGGGCGCAAAGGCTGGAGTATTCGGCCAACGCGCTGGCTTTTGTCGGACGGCACAAGGGGGCGGCGGAGAAAACGGCCGAAGCGATTTGCAAGGCGGTGCAGAAGCCTTGAGGGCGGAATCCTATAATCCGCCGCCTTGTACCGCTGTCATGCAATCCGCTATATAATCCGCCGCATCACTCTGTCTGTCCAACCTGCCATGACCGATATTTTGCAAAAAATCCTGGCCACCAAGGCCGAAGAGGTCGCCGCCGCCAAGGCCGCCACCCCCGCGAACCTCATCCGCCGCGCCGCCGAAAACGCACCCGCCCCGCGCGGCTTTGTCGAGGCCATACGCGCCAAACACGCCGCCGGGCTGCCCGCCGTGATTGCCGAAATCAAAAAGGCCAGCCCCTCCAAAGGCCTGATACGCCCCGATTTCAACCCCGCCGCCCATGCCGCCGACTACGAACGCGGCGGGGCGGCCTGTTTGTCGGTATTGACAGACGAGCAATATTTCCAAGGCGCGCCCGAATATTTGCAGCAGGCCAGGGCCGCCTGTTCGCTGCCCGTGCTGCGTAAAGACTTTATCATAGACGAATATCAGGTTTACCAGGCGCGCGCCTGGGGGGCGGATGCGGTGCTGCTGATTGCCGCCGCATTGGAGGCGGAACAGCTCGAACGCTTCGAACAGGCCGCGCACAGTTTGGGCATGGCGGTGTTGCTGGAATTGCACGATGAGGGCGAGCTGGAAAAATGCGGCCGCCTAACCACGCCGCTTTACGGGGTGAACAACCGCAACCTGCGTACCTTCGAAGTCGATATGGGGCAGACGCTGCGCCTGCTGCCCCGTTTGCACGGCCGCATCGTCGTGGCCGAAAGCGGCATACGCGATAAGGCCGATGTCGAATCTATGCGGCAGCACGGCGTACACACTTTCCTCATAGGCGAAACCTTTATGCGTGCGGACAATATCGCGGCGGAAGTAGCCGGGCTGTTTTGACCGTACCCGCAAAAAAAAGCCGCAATATGTGTTTTGCCGCTGCGGGGAGGGGTTTGCGGGCGTTTTCAGGCCGTCTGAAACCCTTTTCGCGCTATAATAACACCCGTTTTCACTCATTATCCCGAATATCATGGCAGTTATCATCCACACACCGGAAGAAATCGAAAAAATGCGCGAGCTGGGGCGGCTGGTTGCCCAGGCCCTGGACTACATCGGACAATTCGTCAAACCCGGCGTTACCACCAACGAAATCGACAAACTGGTTTACGACTACCATGTAAACGTACAGGGCGGTTATCCCGCCCCGCTGAATTACGGCAACCCGCCCTATCCCAAATCCTGCTGCACCTCGGTAAACCACGTCATCTGCCACGGCATACCCGACGACAAGCCCCTAAAAGAGGGCGACATAGTCAATATAGACCTGACCATAAAAAAAGACGGCTTTCACGGCGACTCCAGCCGCATGTTTGCCGTGGGCAAAATATCCCCCATAGCCCAACGCCTGATAGACACCACGCACGCATCCATGATGGCGGGGATAGCGGCGGTCCGGCCCGGGGCGACGCTGGGCGACGTGGGTTATGCCTGCCAGCAGGTTGCGGAAAACGCGGGCTATTCGGTGGTACAGGAATTTTGCGGCCACGGCATAGGCCGCGCCTTCCACTGCGAGCCCCAGGTCCTGCACTACGGCCGCAAAGGGCAAGGGCTGAAACTGGAGCCCGGCATGATATTCACCATAGAGCCCATGATAAACCAAGGCAAACGCCATTTGCGGATTCTGGCCGACGGCTGGACGGTGGTAACCAAAGACCGTTCGCTTTCGGCCCAATGGGAACACGAAGTTTTGGTTACGGAGACGGGCTGCGAAATCCTAACCGTCAGCCCCGCCACCGGCCGCCCTTAGGGACGGCTGCACGGCGATAAAAATGCTTATCGGGTATCTATATCCTATTTGAATATAATCTTGATTTTTATCCCTTTATTTTATCTATTTAAACCACTTATTTTGTAATTAACCCTTTCATTTATTCGGGCTTGCCCTTATACTTGCGCGGCTTGGAGATTGTGTACAGTTTGCCTTTGCCGCTTAGGCCGAAAACCTGCCCCCATCATTCGGCAAAAGAAAAACATCAGGCAAAACAGTAGGTAATCCCAAGGTATGGCTGACGGATATTTTTTGGCAATCCTTTGCCCCCATATTGGCGGCCGCCACCCCCTACGGATACGCAGACCGGCGGCAAAGTAATGATAAGGCAAGTTTGGTTATGCCATGCCGCTTATCCGCATAGTTGGGTTAATTCATGGAAACCACCTTTAAATCAACTTCTTCCGTCTATATACTGTTTTTTTGACACCCGTTTTAAAATCAAACCTTCGAGGAATATTTAAATGAAAGCATTTCCGAAAATTGAAAACATCCGCGAAATCCGCAAGAAACTCGGATTGAACCAGCAGGATTTTTGGAGCGAAGTCGGCGTTACGCAATCCGGCGGCTCGCGCTACGAATCCGGCCGCAAAATGCCCAAGCCGGTGCGCGAACTGCTGCGCCTGGTGCATATAGAGCGGGTGGATTTGGCCAAAGTGAACAATACCGACTTGAGCATAGTCGCCCTGCTGAAGGATCAGGAGCCCGAAGTTTATGCCCGCCTGTTGAAGCAGGTCGAAGCGGCAGCCAAGTGAATTTGCAGCCAAGCGTCTGACGAAAATCTCAAAACCTTTTCCCACGGGTTTTGGGGTTTTTTTGCTTTCGGCCGCCCTGCCTTTGCCCGGCGGGCCGCGGGTTCGGCATCGAGCCGCCATATCGCGGCCATATCGGGAAAGCGGCCAGTCGGCTATAATCCCCCCCTTTTCCATTCCGACCACCAAAGCAACAATGCAAAAACCAACCACACCAGCCCGCACAGACTTAATCGCCCGCCTGATTTTCGCCAGCCGCTGGCTGCAGCTGCCCATCTATCTGGGCCTGATTATCGTGCAGGCCCTGTATTCGGTGAAATTCCTCAAACAACTGTGGAATCTTGTCGTCCACTTCAACACCATGGACGACAATGCCGTCATGCTGGCGGTTTTGTCCATGATAGACGTGGTCATGATAGCCAACCTGTTGGTGATGGTGCTGATAGGCGGCTATGAGACTTTTGTTTCCCGCCTGAAAGTCGATAGCCATCCCGACCAGCCCGAATGGCTCAACCATGTCAATGCCTCTGTTTTAAAGGTCAAGCTGTCCATGGCCATTATCAGCATTTCGTCCATCCACCTGCTGCAAACCTTCATCAACGCGGGCAAACTGCCCCCGAATCAAATGATGTGGCAGTTGTTCCTGCATTTGGGTTTTTTGGTATCTGCCCTTGCCATGGCGATAACCGATAAAATCGTTTACAGCACCACGCATAAAAGCCATTGACACCGCCCTGCGGCGGAAGGCTTATCCGCCCCGCCGCCATTCGTCCAAATAGGACTGCAATATCAGTCCGTATTCCTCATCCAGCACATATTTGCCGTCTTCCAAATCTTGGGCGTATTGCGCCAAATATTCGCGCAGGGAATCGGCTTCTTTTTCGCGGGCAGCGTCATCGTGCCACATTTGGATGATTTGCCCCGCCCTGCCCTGTGCGGCCGGGTCCAGGTCTATCATTTTGCCGTTGCCGCCGCCGTCTGCGGTAAGCGGTATCCATTTGGGATTCCACCAGAAATCGGGTTTGACGGCGGCATTTTCGGGTTTGCAGCCGTAGTCCCTGCCGTCATCGGTAAACGAGCCGTCATCGAACAATTCTTTCCACACGCCGTATTCTTGGATGATGCGTTCAATCGGCAGCCATTCTTCGTTTGCCAATACGCCGGATATGCCGCGTTCGCCGTCCGCCACGCGGTAGAGTTCTTTGAATTCTTGGGGCAGCGCATAGCCCAGCACGGCTTCCAGTTCGGCGAAGTCGGCTTCTGACGCGCCCGGGTTGAGTGTGTAATCCAAATTGAATTTGGCGGCAACTTGGGGAAAACGCTGTTTCAGTTTTTCCAGTTGGGCGGTAATGCGCCGAACGAGTTGTTGCATGGCGTTTCCTTTCATGGCTTGGGTAAAGGCAGCCTGCACTTTGTTTGGCAAAAGTGCAGGCTGTTTTGATGGGGAAGCGATTTAACCTTGTTTCGTTTCGCCGATAATCCGTCTGTACACTTCGGTACTCATCTTGGCCGTGCGCTGTTGGGTTTTGAAATCCACATACACCATGCCGAAGCGGCTGCCGTAGCCGGAGAACCATTCCAGATTGTCGTGGCTGGACCAGACATGGTAGCCCGCCACGTTTGCGCCGTCCGCCATGGCTTCTTTCATGGCGGCGATGTGCGATGCCAGATAGCGGCTGCGTTTTTCGTCGTTCACTTTGCCGTCTTTCAGCTCGTCGTCGCCGGGGAAACCCGCGCCGTTTTCGGTGATGATGACGGTGGGGTTGCCCCATTCGTCGCGGATGCGCAGCAGCAGGGATTTGAACAGATCGGGCCGCACCGCGCCGTTGAAGGCGACTTCGGCGTCGCCGTCGCTCAACTGCATTTCGGGCGCGTAGTCGGTTTTCGCGTCTTTTTGCGTGCGGATGTAGAGCGGGGCGTAGTAGTTGATGCCGAGAAATTCCAGTTTGGCCGCGCCGACTTTGGCGGCATCGCCCGCCTGCACGCCGGTGTCCAGTTTGTATTTTTCCGCCAGCGCAAGGATGTCGGCGGGGTAGCTGCCTTTGAACATGGCATCGAGAAACCAGCGGTTTACCACGCCGTCGGCGTATTGGGCGTTTTTCTTGTCGGCTTCGCTGGCGGCATCTTTGGGGTTCAGCACGGGGAAGTAGGGGAAGGCCAGCCCCAGGCGGCCTTGGTAGCCTTTTGCTTTGAATACTTCTTTGGCGGCGGCACTGGCCAGCAGGATATGGTTGTAGGTTTTCAGCGCGTCGGCCAGGTTCTCGAAGGCGGGCAGGATGGCGGGCGCGGTGGATTTGGAACCGGCTTCGCGCTGCTTGGCCAATACGCCTTGGCCGAATTCCACGCTGGGTTCGTTAATCAGTACGAAATCTTCCGCCAAATCATGGAAATGCTCGAACACGACTTCGGCATAGTGCTTGAACCAATCCACCGATTTGCGGTTTTTCCAGCCGCCCTGCATGAACAGTTGTTTCGGCATGTCCCAGTGATACAGGGTAATCAGCGGGCGGATGCCGGCGGCTTGCAAGTCTTGGATAAATAGTCGGTAATGGTCTATGCCCGCCTGATTGGTTTTCCCTACGCCGTCGGGGATGATGCGCGTCCAGCCGAGTGAGAAGCGGTAGCTGTTCAGCCCCATTTGTTTGAAGATTGCTATGTCTTTGAGATAGGTGTCGCGGTGGTAGAAATGGATGGCTTCGCGCCCCGTGTCGCCGTTTTCGCCCAGTTTCAGTTCGTCCAGATAGTAATCCCACACGGTTTCGCCGCGCCCGTCGGCTTGTGTGTAGCCTTCCACCTGGTAGGCGGCGGAGGCCGCGCCCCAAAGGAAGTTTTTCGGCACGGGCAGTTTGACGGCTTGATTGACGGCGGTTTGCAGGGTGTCGTTCAGCATATAGTTTGCTCCTTGGCTGCCGGTGGCGGAAAGGGGGAATTTGGCGGGCGTGCAGGCGGATACGGCCAGTGCGGCGGTGCTCAGGCAGAATTGTCGGCGGTTCACGGGGGAGTCCTTTCTTTGGGTTTTTGGGTTGGCCGGCCGGTATTATAACTGGGTTATTGATAAGCAGTCGTATGGCGGATAAAAATCGCATTTGTTTTAATCCGCTATAACGCAAGGCCGTCTGAAAACCGAAACATGGTTTTTCAGACGGCCTTTTTTTGCATTTTCCGCTATTTTCGGTCAATACACCAACGGCAGCGAAACCGTCTTATTGTCGCGGGCGGCAAGGTAGGCGGCGATAATCAGTTCCAGCGATTTCAGGCCTTCGCGCCCGTCGGTAACGGGATGGGCCTTGCCGCGCAATACATCGATAACATTTCGGTAATACAGCGGGTGGCCGAAACCATAGACCGAAGTGGTTTCGTAGTTGGCGTTTTTGACCTGTAGGTCGTAATCGCGTTCGTCGGCGAAATTCCATTCCTGGATTTCGTTCACCGCCATACCGCCTATGCGTACCGTGCCGCTTTCGCCCAAAATGGTAATCGAGCCTTCGAGGTTTTTCGGATAAGTACACATCGTTACCGCCATAGAACCGAGCGCGCCGTTGCGCCAGCGGATATTCATCACGCCCGTGTCTTCGGCTTCTATATCGCGGTGGGTGGAAACCATGGCCTGCACGTCCTGCACCGGGCCGATAAGCCATTCCATCAAATCGACATAATGGCTGGCCTGGTTCATGAACGCGCCGCCGTCGAATTCCCAAGTGCCGCGCCAACCGTTGCCCTGGTCGTAATACGCCTGCGGCCGCGTCCAAAACACATTCAAATGCACCATATGGATTTTGCCGAAGCGTTTTTCGGCAACGGCGCGTTTGAGCAGTTGCAAAGTGGCATTAAGGCGGTTTTGCTTGACCACGAACAAGCGTTTGCCCGCCTTGTCGGCGGCTTGAACCATACGTTCGCCGTCATGCAGGCGCGTGGCCATAGGCTTTTCGGTAACGACATGGAAACCCGCCTCCAAAGCCTGCACCGCCTGTCGGGGATGCAGGCCGGACGGAGTAGTGATGACGATTACGTCGGCATCGGTTTCGGCCAGCATCTGCGCGTAATCAAGATAGCCTTTCGCGCCCGTGCGTTCCACCGCCTTTTGCAGCGCGGCGGCATCGATATCGCACACGGCGACCGCTTCGCAGTCTTCGTGCAAGGCTTCGAAAGAACCGAAATGATTGCCGGAAATACGGCCGCAGCCGACCAGGGCGAATTTGATTTTGCGGTTTTGGATGGTTTCAAACATTTTTCAGACAATTTGCCAAAATCAGGCGGGGTTCATAAACTCTTCGATTTCCTGCAGACTGATGGCCGGATTCGCCCCCGGGCGCGAAGCGGTCAGCGCACCGAGCGCGCAGGCGAAATCCAAGATTTCGGCGGGAGACGAACGATTGAGCAGCTTATAGGTAAAGCCGGCCAAAAAACTATCGCCCGCCCCCACCGTATCGGCCACCCTGACCCTATAACCGCAATGGAAATGGAAGCGGCCGTTGTCATAATACATCGCGCCGTGTTCGGCCATAGTGGCGCAAATACGGCTGCAGCCCGCATAATCGGCCAAATAGGCGGCATTTTGCTGCAGCGAATGATAGGGCGAGCCATAAATCGCGGCCAACTCATACAACTCCGCATCATTGAGCTTGACCAAATCACACTGCTTCAACAAAGCCAAAATACGGTCGTAATCATAATGCGGATGGCGCAGATTGACATCGAAGATTTTAAAGCGGGCGTGTTCGAGCAGGCAGTCCAAAGCGCGGCGGGAAACATCATGCCGCCCCGCGAGGCTGCCGAAAACAAAGGCATCCGATTCGGCCACGCGCCGGACGGCCTCATCCTCGGCCCGGATAAAATCCCAGGCGCAAGGAAAAACAATATCATAACTGGCATTACCGTCATCGGCCAACATCACCTTGACCAAACCCGTAGCCTGGCTCATATCGGTTTGAATCAAATGGGATGCCACCTTCCTAAGCCCCACCTGGCGCAGGATTTCGCGCCCGTCCGCATCATTGCCTATACGGCTGACTATGGCCGTATCCGCCCCCAGCGACTGCAAACCCACCAACAAATTGAGCGGCGCGCCGCCCAAACGCTTGCCGTCGGGAAAATCATCCCAAAGTATCTCCCCGAAACCGGTAATCTTCATCATTGTTCCTTAAAATGGCAGAACCCCGCCCCCCGGGGCGGGAGGATGCGGGCGGACATGCCGCCCGCAGGCCGAAACTCAGGCCTGTTCCCGATAAGACTTCAACAAATCGCGAAACGGATTGGGATCCTTGACAAAAGTCATCTCACCCTCTTGCGGAAAATAAAAATCGAGCAGGCGCGACACCCAAAAACGGACGCAGCCCGCCCGTTTGGCGGTAGGGAAATAAGCGCGTTCGTCATCCCCCAGCGGGCGGACGGACTCATAACCGCGCACGAAGGCCAGGGCCAGCCCCTCATCCAAACAATTGTCGGCGGTACGCGCCCAATCATTGACGGCAACCGCCAAATCATACACAAAACAACCGTTGCAGGCATAATAAAAATCAATAAAGCCCGCCACACGGCCGCCGTCCAGCAAAACATTGTCCTTAAACAAATCGGCATGAATAATACCGCGCGGCAGCCCCGTATCGGGGTGCGCGTCCAAATACGCGATTTCCCCGCGCAACAGCGCGGCATCCCCGGCATCCATGACCGGGTACAGCCTTTGCGCCGATTCCCGCCACCAGTCCGAGTAACGCGGATTGTCCATGCCCATGGGGAAAGACTGCCCCGCCAAATGCATCTTGGCCAGCATCGCCCCGGTATTGAAGCACTGCTCCCCCGTGGGGCAGGCCGTATCCGCCCCCTTCAAACACTCCACCACGCAGGCGGGTTTGCCGCACAAGACCGAATCAAAACGGCCGTCGCGCCGCGCCACGGGGGCGGGACAGGCCACGCCCCTGCTGCTCAAATGCTGTTTCAGCAACAGGAAAAACGGCAATTCGTGCTGCTGCAGCACTTCAAACACAGTCAGCACATAACGGCCAAGGGAAGTATTTAGAAAATAATTGCTGTTGGTTACGCCCTGGGCAATGCCGGTAAGCGACACAAAACCGCCCAAATCATAATCGGCAAGGAAGCGGCGCATTTCATCGTCGGAAACGCTGGTGTAAACGGACATATTCGGATTTCTGTAAAAATAATCGGCATATCCCCGAACATCCGAAAAGCCGCAACGGCTTGCCGCGCTTTTGGGGTTATTCGGCCATATCCTGCGGTACGGTCGGACGCGCACAACCGCGCGCCGAACAAAGGCCGATTTTACCGTCCACAAGGGCGGGGTTTCAACCATTAAGTTTCACGGGACTCGCCCCATGTGCGGTTTCGGGTCAGGCGGAACCCGTCCGGCCCGCGCCCTCCCGCCACATCAGATAATCCCGCAAAGGGGGGACGGGCGGATTCAGGCAGTGGGGGCAGATGCCGGTAACGTCCTCATCGTCAAACTCCTCTATATGCCAGGCATTAGGATCGAACCTGGCCTGCTGCATCACCGCCTGCGCCAAAGCCTGCTGCTGCACGACATCGAAATCAAAACGGCCTAAAATTTCCCGCAACAGGGCGATTTCGGGCGGGCTGAACTTCAGGCTGTGGTTGAGGATGATTCGCGCATAGTCGGCATTGCCGATTTTTTGTGCAATTAATGGCTGCATGGCCGCCCTTTCCCGTCATGGTCGGTGTTCGGATATACGGGCGGCGGGCAGAAACCCGGCAACGCCCCCGCCCCTGTGGGACGGTTTGCGATTCTACCGCCCGCCAAGGAGGGCTTTCAACAAAAACCGTCCCATTCCGACATCCTTTCCCCCAACCATCCGCATTATCCGCAAGATTGCCCCAAACAGGCGGCGGCGATATACTTCTGCCCTTTTCAAGCACACACATACGCGCCGCAGCGGCCTTGTGCCGCACGGCCTCAGGTTTTAAGGAACGATAATGAATGCGATTGCCGATGTGCAAAGCAGCAGGGATTTGCGTAATCTGCCCATCAACCAGGTCGGCATCAAGGATTTGCGCTTTCCCGTCCGGGTGCGCGGCCTTGCGGGCGAACAGGCCACGGTCGCCCGCCTGACCATGACGGTCAGGCTGCCGGCCGACCAAAAAGGGACGCATATGTCGCGTTTCGTGTCTTTGCTGGAGGGCTGGCGGGAGGCGTTCGATTTTGACGGGCTGCAGAAAATGACGCATGAAATGCTGGCCCTGCTTGCGGCGGAAGAAGGCAAAATCAGCCTCGCCTTTCCCTTCTTCCGCCAAAAAGCCGCCCCGGTGTCGGGCATACGCTCACTGCTGGATTACGATGTTACCCTGTGCGGCGAAGTGGCCGGCGGCAGCTACCGCCACAGCCTGAAAGTATTGGTTCCCGTAACCAGCCTCTGCCCCTGTTCCAAAGAAATCTCGCAATACGGCGCGCACAACCAACGTTCGCATGTAACGGTTTCCCTGGTGTGCCGCCAAGAAGTGGCGGTGGAAGAAATCGCCGACCTAGTCGAGGAGCAGGCATCCTGCCAACTCTACGGCCTGCTCAAACGCCCGGACGAAAAATACGTTACCGAACGCGCTTACGAAAACCCCAAGTTCGTTGAAGACATGGTGCGCGATGTGGCTGTGGCCCTGCGCGGCGATACGCGGGTGGAATCGTTTGTGGTCGAAAGCGAAAACTTCGAAAGCATACACAACCATTCGGCCTATGCCTATATCGCCTGTCCCTGATGCCGGCGGCCCGCCCGCCGCCCTTTTCAGACGGCATTTTCCCGCATCAGCCACTCCGCCGCCCTGCCCAACCGCCCCGGCACATCATTAAAATGCCCGCCCGGATTGGTTTCAAACATCACCGGCACGCCCGCCTGCCGCCACATGGCGCAGGTTTCCCCCATCTGCCGCGCAACCCTGGCCAAACGCGGATTGCGGGCCTTATCCTCATCGCCGCCTATAGAAAAATAAGCGCGTTCGGGCGGATAAGCCAAAGGCTCGCGGCGGACAAAATCCCCCCAGCCGTCAAACCACAACGAACCCGACACACAGGCCAGCCTGTCGAACAAAGGCATACGGTAGGCGCAATAGGCGGCCAGCAGGCCGGCCAGCGAATAACCGGCCACCCCCCGCCACACAGGCCGCAGACCGTACCCCGCCTCCGCGTCCGGCAACACCTCCCCCGCCAAACGGCACAGATAAGCATCCGCCCCGCCGCCGAAAGCGGCCGCCCCCTTAAACACCGCAGGCGCGGGCCAGGGCGTGAACGAACCTTCCCAATCCGCCTCGTCCACGGCCAACAGCGACACCCCGGGCGGCATTTTCCCAAACAACAGTTCCTGATTCCGGTCTTGCGGGGAAGTAAAAACCAGCAGCAGCGGAGAATCTGCTTCTGCCGGACGGCAAAAAATACGGAGCGGATTCATCAAAACCCCTTCCCAAGCAAAATCCCGCCCAACCAAAGGCGGCACCAACGGCAGAACACCGCATCAGACAGCAATATGCAACGATATATCATCATAAAAAATCGGATAACTAAATTTATGTTGCAAAAAACCAGCATAATCAAAAAATAATAGAGAATCGATATTAAATATATTTTAATGTAAGGAAAGGTTAATTATAATGCCCAACCTTTTTCATTGCGGGGCTTACCCGGCGCACGGCCGCACGCCCCCACGCCGCAAGCGTCCCAACCACCAAGGAAAATTTCATGAAACCATACACACGGCTGACCGCCTTGTCCATATTGCTGGCAGCCTTTCCCGTTTGCGCCGCCGATACCGCCGATGAAGACACGGACGGCGAAAACTACACCGCCACCCTGCCCACCGTTACCGTGGTCGGCCAAGCCGAAACCAGCGTTTTAAAAGGCTACATCAACTACGACGAAGCCGCCGTTACCCGCAACGGCCAGCTCATCAAAGAAACGCCGCAAACCATAGACACACTCAACATCCAGAAAAACAAAAATTACGGCACCAACGATTTAAGCTCCATCCTCGAAGGCAATGCCGGCATAGACGCGGCTTACGATATGCGCGGCGAAAGCATATTCCTGCGCGGCTTCCAGGCAGACGCGTCCGACATCTACCGCGACGGCGTGCGCGAAAGCGGCCAAGTGCGCCGCAGCACCGCCAACATCGAGCGCGTGGAAATCCTCAAAGGCCCGGCTTCCGTGTTGTACGGCCGCACCAACGGCGGCGGCGTCATCAACATGGTCAGCAAATACGCCAACTTCAAACAAAGCCGCAACATAGGCGCGACTTACGGCTCGTGGGCCAACCGCAACCTGAATTTGGACATCAACGAAGTGCTGAACAAAAACGTCGCCGTCCGACTGACGGGCGAAGTCGGCCGCGCCAATTCCTTCCGCAGCGGCATAGACAGCAAAAACGTCATGGTGTCGCCCAGCATCACCGTCAAACTCGACAACGGCCTGAAATGGACGGGGCAATACACCTACGACAACGTAGAACGCACGCCCGACCGCGCCCCGTCAAAATCGGTTTACGACCAATTCGGCCTGTCCTACCGCATGGGTTTCGCCCACCCCAACGATTTTGTCAAAGACAAACTGCAGGTTTGGCGTTCCGACCTGGAATACTCCTTCAACGACAAATGGCGCATCCAATGGCAGCTTGCCCACCGCAAGGCGGCGCAGGATTTCGACCATTTCTACGCCGGCAGCGCGGTCGGCAACCGAATCCGCCGCAACTACGCCTGGCAGCAGACCGACAACAAAACCCTGTCGTCCAACTTCACCCTCAACGGCGATTACAAAATCGGCCGCTTCGACAACCATCTGACCGTGGGTTTGGATTACAGCCGCGAAAACCGCAACCCGACCTTGGGCTATAGGAGCAGCTTCACCGCGCTGATAGACCCCTACGACCGCGCAAGCTGGCCGGCTTCGGGCAGGCTGCAGCCCATCCTGACGCAAAACCGCCACAAAGCCGATTCCTACGGCCTGTTTGTGCAAAACATCTTCTCCGCCACCCCCGATTTAAAATTCGTCTTGGGCGGCCGCTACGACAAATACACCTTCAACTCCGAAAACAAACTCAACGGCAGCAGCCGCGAATACAGCGGCCACTCGTTCAGCCCCAACATAGGCGCGGTGTGGAACGTAACGCCCGCCCACACGCTTTACGCTTCGTATAACAAAGGCTTCGCGCCCTACGGCGGACGCGGCGGCTATTTGAGCATAGACACTTCGTCTTCCGCCGTGTTCAACGCCGCCCCCGAATACAACCGCCAATACGAAACCGGCGTAAAAAGCAGCTGGCTGGACAACCGTTTGAGTACGACTTTGTCCGTTTACCAAATCGAACGCTTCAACATCCGCTACCGACCTGATGCGCGAAACAACCCCTACCACTGGGCGGTCAGCGGCAAACACCGTTCGCGCGGCGTGGAATTGTCCGCCATAGGCCAAATCATCCCCAAACGGCTTTATTTGCGCGGTTCTTTCGGCGTGATGCAGGCCAAAGTGATGGAAGACAAGGAAACCCCGACCCGCGTCGGCCGCCATCTGGACAACACCAGCAATGTAACGGGCAATTTGTTCTTCCGCTACACGCCCACGGAAAACCTCTACGGCGAAATCGGCGTAACCGGCACGGGCAAACGTTACGGCTACACGCGCAGCGGGGCGGCGGACAACCTGCCC
The DNA here is from genome assembly GCA_030530545.1 of Neisseria sp. Classification (GTDB taxonomy): domain Bacteria; phylum Pseudomonadota; class Gammaproteobacteria; order Burkholderiales; family Neisseriaceae; genus Neisseria. The sequence continues at coordinate 31,023 of JAUMUU010000006.1, forward strand.
GGCTTCGCCCGCGCCGATGCCATGATTGGCTGGAATGTTAAAAAGTTCAACATCACCTTCGCCGCGTCCAACCTGTTCAATCAGAAATACTGGCGTTCGGACGCCATGCCCGGCGCACCCAGAAGCTACACCGCCCGCGTGAACTATAGTTTTTAATTTGGACGGTACGAAAACAGCCTGTACCTTGGTTAAACAAGGTGCAGGCTGCTTTTTGTGGTTGGTTAAAACCGCAATGTTACCGCTTGGTTCCATCTTGCCGTGCTGCCCGTACTGTTTGCGGCCATCCTCCTTTATGCGGCGGCCAGCAGCAGGCAGTACGGTTGTGTGCTGCAGGGTCGTTGCGGGCGTTAAGCGGATGGGCCGTTTGCGCTATGGGTGTTGCCGCCTGTGCCGTCAAATAACTCCCCGCACCAGAACATCACTGCCCCCGCCAGCAGTGCCAGCCCCACCGCCGCCCAATAGGCATTTGCATAGCCGACCGCCTTCGCCAGCCGCAGGGCGGCGAAACCGGCCGCGTAGCTGCCGATTAGAACAACGGAAAATTGCAGGCTGCTGTCGAGTGCGGCGGTGGCGCGGGCGGATTTGTCCATCACCAAGGCCAGTATCACCGGCAGCAGCAGCGTGTAGCTCAGGCTCAGTGCGATGATTTGCGCGGGCGGCAGCCAAGGGTGGACGCGGGCGAGCGCGTCTATGGCGGTCATGGATGCCAAGAGCGGCAGTTGCAGCGCGTAGAGCAGGAATACGAGTTTGCGGCGCGGGCAGTTGCGCGACAGCCAGCCCGACAGCGGTGTAACAATCAGGCAGGCAACGGGTATACCCACCGCCAGAATCCCGCCCGTCTGTTTCGGGTCGAACCCCAAATCATCCAGCTTGGGTACAAAGGTTGCCGCCGCAAACGCATAGGGCGCGGCAACCGACAACAGCAGCACCAGCCACCGCCAGCCGGTTTCGGGCTGCCGCCAAAAGGCAACCAGCCGCGCCGCCAGTTCTTTCAAACCGCCTTGCGCCGTCTGGCTTTCCGGTTCGCGGTAGAGCAAAAGTTGCAGCAGCATCAGCAGCGTGAACGCGAGCATGAAGCCCGCCGCCGCCGTCTGCCCGTATCCCTGATACAGCCACAGCACCAGCGCGCCGCCTATCATCTTGCCGCCGCGCGCCGCCATCGTCTGAATCACGCCGCCGAAACCGCGTTCGCGGCGCGGCAGGATGATGCACGACAAGCCCAGCATGGCGCAGCCGTACACGGCGGACATGGCCGAGAGCAGTACGCAGCAGGTCAGAAGCAGCGGGAAATTGCCGACGATGTCGG
>JAUMUU010000105.1 GCA_030530545.1 Neisseria sp.
ATAGTTGTATAGCGCGGCCGGAGGGTTGTCCCAGCCCGTGGGCAGGGCGGCCCGGATTTCCTCCTCCGTATAGCCGTAAGCCTCCCCTTGGTGCAAATCAAACAGGCGGTAAAGTTCGGTATAACTGTAGGTCATGTCTTTCTTTCGGGCGCGGTTTCCATACTGCTTAAAAAACAGGCAGCCTGTCGGGGCTGCCTGTTCTTCAGTCCAACCACTCGGCGGCGAAGTCTTCGCGGCGGAAGGGGTAGGTAAAACGCAATTGTTTGGCCCGGCGTATTTTTTCGCTGCGGAAATACATCATGCCCCAGTCTTTTTCCAAGCAATAACGGCAACGTTCTTTGTAGTAACGTTTTTGTGCCTGATGGGACGGTTTGTTTTTCTGCATGCGCCGCCAGGCGCGGCTGCGTTGGGCTGTTTCTTCGGTGTTCATCGCTTTTTCCTGCGTTATCTGAAAATCGGGTTCAGCAGCCGCGATACAGATAATAAGGGTTTGCGTTTCCTTTCCGTCAAACGGTCGAATATTACGGCAGCAAAGACGCTTGTGCAAGTTTTCAGGCCGCCTTGGCAAGGCCGGCCGCCTGAAGAACAAAAAGCCGGATTCCCAAACAAGAAATCCGACCCCGGGTGAACGGACGCGATAATGAGTGTATGCAATGCAACCTTACCGCTTTTTTGCCTTGAATCCGGCATTTCCCATGCCGAAAACCGGCCCGCTCCAGCGTCCGTTCCCCCTAAGGCGGGTTTTAGCCCAATTTGCCGTGGCAGTGTTTGTATTTCAAACCGCTGCCGCAGGGGCAGGGATCGTTGCGGTGCACGGTCCGGCCCTGTGCCGCCAAGGCTGCGGGCGAATAATCCTCCCCGTCCCCGGCATTGGGGTTGAAGGCGTCGGCGGCCAGTTCGCTGCGCGATTGCGACAATACTTCCTCCATATCGGGCGCACCGGCATGGACGGCGCGGGTATTCGATGCGCCGCCGTAAGAGGTTGCGGCCGGTGCTTCTTCCGCCGCTTCTTCGCCGGTGCGGATTTGCACGGATACCAAAACGGCGGTCGCCTGGTGTTTGATGCCGTTCCACAGGTTTTGGAACATTTCGAAGGCTTCGCGTTTGTATTCCTGCTTGGGGTTTTTTTGGGCGTAGCCGCGCAGGTGTATGCCCTGGCGCAGGTAGTCCATGGCCGCCAGGTGTTCGCGCCACTGGGTGTCTATAATCTGCAACAGTACATTGCGTTCGAAGCCGCGCATGGCATCTTCGCCTATCAGGCCGATTTTGTCGGCGTATTCCTGTTCCACTTGTTTGAGCAGGCGTTCTTTTACGTCCGCATTGTCCAAGGTGTTGTCTTCCTTGAGCCAGCCGCGTATGTCGGCATGGATGCGGAAGTCGCCCGAAAGTTGTTCTTCCAGGGCGGGCAGATTCCATTGTTCCTCCATGCTGTCGGGCGGCATGTAGGTATCGACCAGGGCGGTGATTACGTCTTGGCGGATTTCCCGTGCCAAATCGCCTATATCGGTGTTGGTCAGGATGTCGTTGCGCTGGTAGTAGATGACTTTGCGCTGGTCGTTGGCCACGTCGTCGTATTCCAAAACCTGTTTGCGCATGTCGAAGTTGCGGCCTTCCACTTTGCGTTGCGCGTTTTCTATCTGGCGCGTCAGCATGCCCGCCTCTATGGCTATGCCGCGTTCGGGTGCCAGGCGGTTCAAGACGGCGGCGGCGCGGTCCATGGCGAACAGGCGCAGCAGTGGGTCTTCGAAGGACAGGTAGAAACGGCTGGAGCCGGGGTCGCCCTGGCGGCCGGAACGGCCGCGCAACTGGTTGTCTATGCGGCGGCTTTCGTGGCGTTCCGTGCCTATGATGTGCAGGCCGCCCGCTTCCATGACTTTGTCGTGTTCGGCCTGCCAGCCGTTTTCCAATTCGGCGATTTTGGCCGCTTTTTGTTCCTCGCTCAGGCTTTCGTCTTCGCGTATGGCATCGGACTGGTGTTTGACGTTGCCGCCCAAGACGATGTCCGTGCCGCGCCCGGCCATGTTGGTGGCCACGGTAATCGCGCCGACTTTGCCCGCCTGGGCCACTATCAGGGCTTCGCGCTGGTGTTCTTTGGCATTCAATACGTTATGCGGGATTTTTTCCTGATTCAGCAGGTGCGATACCAGTTCGGAGTTTTCTATGCTGGTCGTGCCGACCAAAACGGGCTGGCCTTTTTCGTAACAGGCTTTGATGTCTTTGACCACGGCCTCGTATTTTTCTTCGGCCGAACGGAAGATTTGGTCGTTGTAGTCTTTGCGCTGTACGGGGCGGTTGGTCGGGATGATGACGGTTTCCAAGCCGTATATGCTTTGGAATTCGAAGGCTTCGGTGTCGGCCGTGCCCGTCATGCCCGCCAGTTTTTTGTACAGGCGGAAGTAGTTTTGGAAGGTGATGGAGGCCAGGGTTTGGTTTTCGCGCCTGATTTCCACGCCCTCTTTGGCCTCTACCGCCTGGTGCAGCCCCTCGGACCAGCGGCGGCCCGACATCAGGCGGCCGGTAAATTCGTCCACGATGATGATTTCGCCATCCTGTATGACGTAATGCTGGTCTTTGTGGTACAGGCTGTGGGCGCGCAAGGCCGCCATCAGGTGGTGCATCAGGATGATGTTGGATACGGAATACAGGGAGTCGCCCTCTTTGAGCAGGCCGGTTTCAATCAATACCTGTTCGGCGTGTTCGTGTCCGGCTTCGGACAGGATGACGTTGTGGTTTTTTTCGTCCACCCAGTAATCGCCCCCGCCTTCTTCGCTCTCTTGGCGTTTGAGCTTTCCGGGAACTTGGTTCATCAGTTGGTACAGTTGTACGTTGTCGTCCGCCTGGCCGGATATAATCAGGGGGGTGCGCGCTTCGTCTATCAGGATGGAATCGACTTCGTCCACTACGGCAAAATTCAGTTCGCGCTGCACTTTGTCGTATTGGTCGGTAACCATGTTGTCGCGCAGGTAGTCGAAACCGAATTCGTTGTTGGTGCCGTAGGTGATGTCGGCCGCATAGGCATTTTGGCGGTGGAAGGGATCCAGGTCGCTGATGATCACGCCCACGGTCAGCCCCAGGTAGTTGTACAGGGGCTCCATGGTCGCGGCATCGCGCTGCGCCAGGTAGTCGTTTACGGTTACGACATGTACGCCCTTGCCCGCCAATGCGTTCAGGTAAACCGGCAGGGTGGCAACCAGTGTTTTGCCCTCGCCGGTTCGCATTTCGGCAATTTTGCCGTAGTGCAGCACCATGCCGCCTATCAGTTGTACATCGAAATGGCGCATGCCCAATACGCGCCGCGACGCTTCCCGGCATACGGCAAAGGCCTCGGGCAGGATGCCGTCCAAATCCGCACCGTCGGCCAGTTTTTGTTTGAATTCGGCGGTTTTGGCCTGTAACGCGGCATCGTCCAATGCCTGCAGCCCGGCTTCGAACGCATTGATTTCTTCCACGGTTTTGCGGTATTGTTTCAGCAGGCGGTCGTTGCGGCTGCCGAAGATTTTTTTCATCAGTTTTGTGAGCATATAAGGGGTTTCCTGAGTTGTGCCGGCCCTAGAAAGGCAATAAGGCGGTATTTTAACACAGGCCGCCTGAAATCAATAAACCGCAAACCCCCGTCGAGAAAGGCCGTCTGAAAATGGATTTCAACCTGTTGGGAAGCAGCGACCCCCGCGAAAACGACCGCATGCGTTTCTTACTGCAGGGCGTTGCGGCCTGGAAGCAGCTGGACCGCGAGGTAAGGCAAATCCTGCCGGCCAACCTTCACCCCCACATCCGGGCGGCCTGCATAGACGGGGGCTGCCTGATGCTGCTGGCGGGCAACAACATGGCCGCATCGCGGGTGCGCATGCTGCTGCCTTCCCTGGTCGGCCGCCTGCGGCAGGCGGGCATACCGGTTGATTCCGCCCTGGTCCACATCCGCCCCGCCCCGCCCGCCCCGCCCCAAAGGCAGAACACCCTGCGCCTGAGCGAGGCGGCATTGGACAGTTTCGATTCAGCCGCGCAAAGGTTGCGGCAGCAGCATCCCGGACTGGCGGCGGCCATGAGCAGGCTGGTGGCCGAACACCGGAAATGACAGGTGTACCCGGGCGTATTTTGTGGTAAATTGCACCGTGTTGCACCCTTCCGGCAGCCTGCTGCCCCGTTTCCCACCACTTCAAGGAGAGTTGTTTATGAAAACATACCTGGCCCTGATTTCCGCCGCCGCACTGGCCTTGACCGCCTGCTCGCAGGAAGCCCCCCAGCCGCCCAAAGAAACGCCGCCCCCGGCCGCATCGGCTGAAACCGCCCCTCCGCCCGCGCCTGCCGATTCCCCCGCGTCCGGCACACCGGCTCCGGCCTCCGCACCGCCTGCGGCCCAAACCGCCGATGCCTGCGAAGTCCTGGTCGATTCCGATGACCAAATGCAGTTTAACACCAAAGAAATCGTGATAGACAAAGCCTGCAAGGAAGTCAAAATCACCCTCAAACACACCGGCAGCATGCCTGCCAGCGCGATGGGGCACAACATCGTGATTTCCAAGGCCGAAGACACCAAAGGCGTATTGAGCGACGGTGCGGCCGCCGGCGAGAAGAACGACTATGTGAAACCCGGCGACCCGCGCGTCATCGCCCACACCAAACTCATAGGCGGCGGCGAGACGACCAGCGTAACCGTAGATACGGCCAAATTTGCCGCCGACGGCAAATACGAGTTTTACTGCTCCTTCCCCGCCCACTCGTCGCAAATGCTGGGCTACATCAAACTGAAATAAACCACGCCCTGCCGACGGCCTGCCCACGCAGGCCGTTCTGCCTCCGCCGCGACGGCCTTCCTTACGCCGCAAAACCCGCACACACCCAAAATAGAGAAAACCCGTGAACCCCTTCGACAACCAAAGCGTTACCTTCGCCGAACCCATAGAAATGCTTTACGCCTGCCACGGCAAAGTACGCCGCTTTTGCGGCCAAATCGGCATTTTGGCGGACTATATGGCCGAAAACGGCCGCAACGACATCGTTTTGCAGGCCATACGCCAAATCAGCCAATATTTCAACATCGCCGCCCCCCTGCACCATCAGGACGAAGAAACCGACTACTTCCCCCTACTGCTGCAATACGCCCCGCAGGCACGGGACGACATCCAAGAACTATTGCGCCAGCACGGCCTGCTCCATGCCAACTGGGATGCCGTGGCGGAACAATTCCGCCGCATAGAGGCCGACGCGGATTACCGTCCCGATCCCGCCGTCTTCCAAGCCTTCACAGACGGCTACGCCGTTCATCTGGCTTTGGAAGAAACCCTGTTCGAATTGGGCAAAAGCCATATTCCCGCCGAAAAACTCAGCGAAATCGGCAAAAACATGGCACAGCGGCGGCGAAGTTGAAACACATATCCCCGCCGCATCCGCACCAACCCCGCCGTCCCCAAGGGCGGGGCTTCAACCATTAAGGAAATTTTGATGAAAGTCTATACCGCCGCCCAAATGCGCGAACAAGAACAAGCCGCCGTGGCACGCGGCAGCAGTTTCGAACAACTGATGGAAAACGCCGGACAGGCGGCTGCGGCGGACATCCTGCGCCTCATCCCCCGCGCCGGACGCGCCCTCATCGTCTGCGGCAAGGGCAATAACGGCGGCGACGGGCTGGTTGTGGCGCGGGTTTTGCAGGAACAGGGCTGGCAGGCCGATATCGTTTTCGCCTTGGGCGAAAACCTATCGCCGCTGGCACAAAACAACCGCCTAAGGCTGGCCGGGCTGGAGGGCATCAGGTTTTTCGGCCTTGACGAACTGCCCGCCTGTTTGAATACGGCATGTTACGATTTGATTATAGACGGGATTTTCGGCACGGGCTTCACCGGAAGCCTGCCCGGGGCCATAGCCGCCGCCTGCCGCCTGCTCAACCCGGCACGGGGTTTGAAAATCGCCCTGGACATCCCCACGGGCTTGGATTGCGATACGGCGCAAGCCGATGCGGACACCTTCCGCGCCGACATCACCTACGCCTTTGCCGCCCGCAAACCCGCCCACGTCCATCCCAAAGGTCAGGATTTTTGCGGCAAAATCATCTGCTTGGATATAGGCATCTAGCCTGCGCGGTTACTCTTCCCCGTCAAATTCCGCCTTCATCCTTAAACAAGCCTGTTCAAACGCGGCTTTTTCTTCAGCGCAAAATACAGGCAGCGTCAAAGCAAGTTGCCTGGCCTGATTCAGGCCGATACGGCGGTTGGCCTGAACAAAGGCGATACAGGCCGGTATCGCCCTGCCCTGCTGCTTTAAGCGGCAAAGTTCGGCCGCCAGCGCGGCATCGTCCAAAGGTGGAAGGGCGGCGGCATATTTTTTGATTTCGTCCATAAGGTTACGCGGTTTCATGGGTTTTATGTCTGTATAACGGATTTAGCAAACATACCTATAGGCTAAATTACTCTATTTTTGATACGCAGCTTGCCGATTTCCGGCCTTCCCAAATAACCAGGACGAATCCTGTTTTACCAATTGTTTATAGTGGATTAAAATAAAGATGGGGCAAGGCGGCAA
>JAUMUU010000106.1 GCA_030530545.1 Neisseria sp.
CGGTTTATTTGCCTTTCACGGTCAGTTGGTCGTATACCCCGCCGTCCGAGAAGTATTTGTTCATGATGTCGTCCCAAGTGCCGAATACTTCGTTGGGGTCGAAGGTTTCCACGGGGGGCAGTTCGGCGGCATGGGCAGCCAGCACATCTTTGTCGGCGGGACGCAGGTAGAGTTTTGCGCCCAATTCCTGCGCGGGTTTGCTCCACAGGTAGTTTAAGTATTCGGTGGCGGCCTGGCGCGTGCCGCGTTCATCGACTACTTTATCGACCACGGCCACGGGGCTGTCCATACGGATGGTGTATTTGGGGTAGACGATTTCAAATTCGCCCTTGCCGAATTGTTTGGCCGACAGGTTGGCTTCGTTTTCAAAGGTTATCAGTACGTCGCCTATGTTGCGCTGGACGAAGGTGGTGGTGGCGGCCCGGCCGCCGTTTTCGAATACTTCGACATTGGACAGCATTTTTTTCACATAATCGCGTGTTTTCGCATCGTCGTTGCCGTTGGCCTTCAGGCCGTAGCCGTATGCGCCCAAAAAGGTGTAGCGGCCGTTGCCCGAGGTTTTGGGGTTGGCGATGACGATTTTTACATCGGCATGGGCAAGGTCGCCCCAGTCTTTGATTTGTTTGGGGTTGCCTTTGCGGACTAAAAAGACGGTGGTGCTGGTAAACGGGACGGCGTTGTTGGGGAAGGCTTTCTGCCAGTCGGTTCTGACCAGGCCCTTTTTCGCCAGCAGGTCTATGTCCGAGCCTTGGTTCATGGTAACTACGTCGGCTTTCAGGCCGTTGGCCACGGCCAGGGCCTGTTTGCTGGAGCCGCCGTGCGATTGTTGGATGGTGATGTCTGCGCCGTTGTGGTTTTTTTTGTATTCGGCAGCAAACAGGGGGTTGAAGTCTTTATACAAATCGCGGGCGACATCGTAGGAGACGTTGAGCAGTTTGACGCTGCCGCCTTGGTCGGGCGCGGCGGAGGACGCGGCGTTTTGCGCCCCCTGGTCGGGCGAGCAGGCGGTAAGGGCGGCAAGCAGGACGGGAAGGCCGATGATGGGTTTGGTCATGTTTTTTCCTATGTGAAATTAAGTGGACGGGATGGGCGGACTTTACGGCAGGCGGTTGGAAAAGGGAAAGAATTGTTGGATGGGGCGGGTGTTGGGTTTGGTTATATAGGGGGTTGCCGCCAGGTGGCGGAAGTCGGGCTTATCCGTTATATTCCTCCAAACCGCCCCCATGGGCGGTGTCTTAGCTTTTTGAGGGTGATTTTATGAGGGATGTGGGAAAAGATCCGCTGGGGTCGGGTTGGATGGTTGTGGCCGCTTTGTTTTTTACGCTGATGAATCTGTTGGTGAAGGCGGCGCATCAGAAATTCGGCATGGGCAGCGGGGAATTGGTGTTTTGGCGTATGTTGTTTGCCGCCTTGGTGTTGGGCGCGGTGGCGCGGGCGCGGGGCGGGTCTTTTTCCACGCCGCACCTGCCGCGCCATTTGAGCCGGAGTATAGGCGGTACTTTGGGGATGCTGTGTATTTTTTATGCGGTGATGCACCTGCCGCTGGCGACGGGGGTAACTTTGGGTTATACCTCTTCGCTGTTTTTGGCGGTTTTGTCTTTTGTGGTGTTGGGCGAAAGGGTGTCGGGTTACAATTTGCTGATGCTGTTGCTGGGTTTTGCCGGGATTGTGATTTTGTTGAAGCCCTCTGTCGGCGGCGGGCAGCTTTGGCCGGCCTCGGTGGGCTTGTTGGGCGGGCTGTTTTCGGGCTGGGCCTATCTGCAGGTGAGGGAGTTGTCGCTGGCGGGCGAGCCTGCCTGGCGGGTGGTGTTTTATTTGGCCTTGGTGGGGATGGTTATCGGCGCGGTGTGGGCGACGTTTGCGGGGTGGCACAGTTTGTCGCCGCAGTCGCTGCCTTATTTGGCCGGCGTGGGTTTGTCGGCGGTTTTGGCGCAGTTGGCGATGACGCGCGCCTTTGCGGTAGGCCGCAAGTTTACGGTGGCGGCTTTGGCTTATTTGACGGTGGTGTTTTCGACTTTGTCGGGGATGGTGTTTTTCGGTGAGAAGACGGGCTGGCAGGAATGGCTGGGGATGGGGATTATCGTGGCCAGCGGTATTTTGAGCGGTTTGCGCAGGTAGCGGCGGGATAGTGGTTGAAACGTCGGCCTGCGGGGCGTTAGAATGGGTTTGGGGCGGCATATGGGATGCGCCCCCGTATCGCAATTCTGCCGGAGGAAGGTTGGTTATGATTTCTATAGAAAAACGGGATTATGGTTTGTATATCGCTATGTACGGCGAGGTAACTTTGGCCGATTTCCGCGAGTTTGAAAAGGCCGCGCTGGATGCGGCGCGCGAGGTTCACCGTCCGGATTTGCTGTTGGATTTGAGTGCGTTGGCCGATTTTACGATAGATATGGCCTGGGAGCAGTGGAAGTTTTCCCAAGAGCATAATTGTGATTTCGGCCGTATCGCCGTGGTGGTCAATGACGGTTGGCTGAAGTTTGCCTCCTTCCTTTCGGGGCTGCTGACGAATCTCAGGTCGCATTTTTTTGATACGGCGGAAGAAGCCGGGGCATGGCTGGCGCAAAGGTAGGGCTGTGCCGCGAGGCCGCCTGGAAGGTTTTGCGCTTTCAGGCGGTTTTGTTATTTTTCCCAGCGGTCTTGCTGCCCCGACGAGGGTATGCGGCCGCCGTGCCGTTTCAGGAGGGCGGTTGCCGCCCCGGTGTCGGCGGGCGCGCCGTCTCTGCACCAGACTTGCAGCAGCAGGCGGCGGACGGGGTCGCCGTGTTCGAAGGTGTTGCCCAGGTCGTGCCATTGGGGGTTGCGCGGCTCTATCCAGCGTTTATTGACGGAATCGCCGTAGGCATATGTTTTGTAGCTGCTTTTTTTGCCTTCGCGGCCGACAAAGGAGGTGGTGGCGCAGTATATGGCTTCCGCGCTGATGTTGTCGGCCCCGCGTTGCGAACGGTTGTTTAGGATGTAGCGTATGGTGCCGTCGGCGGCGGTGTGGACGCTGGATAGGGAGACGGCGGGCTTTTTGTCTGAAGCCGGACCTATGTAGAGTTCGAACCAGTCGGTGTTTTCGGCGGGGTAGGGCGGCAGTCCTTCTTGTGCTTCGGTGAAGTTTTTGCGGTTGAGGTCGGCTTCGGTTTCGATATAGTGTTGGTTGATGTCGGATTCTTTGTCGCTGGTTATGGCGGCCTGTGCGTGGGCGGCCAGCAGCAGGGCGGGAAGGAGGATTAGGCGCATGGTTGTCGTCCCTGATGAAAAACGGTAAGGGGGCGATTGTACAGTGGATTAGGGGGTTTTCGATATAGTGGAAGCCTTAAAACCTCTCCCTGTGTTTGTCGGGGTGGAGGGTTTGAAGAAGTCGGTTGTCTGGTTTTGAAAGGAAAGTTGATGAGTGAACAGGTGTTGGATGTGGTCGGGCTCAAATGCCCTTTGCCGATTTTGAAGGCGAAAAAGGCTTTGGCCGCTTTGCAGGCGGGGGATGTTTTGACCGTGCTGGCCTCCGATGAGGGCGCGCCCGGCGATTTTGCCGCGTTCTGCCGCCAAACGGGCCATGTTTTGCTGGCCTCGGAGGTGGGGGAAGGCGGGGTGTTCAGGCTGGTGTTGCGGCATAAGTAGGTGGTTTGGAAGGCCGCCCCTGCGGCCTCCTTTTGCCTAGGGCAAGCCCTTTAACCTAACCGGCAAGACCCGCAGTGCCGCCGTTGGACGCGCCTTCTGGCTGTTTGCGGCAAAATTCGGCCCGGCTTTCCAGGTTTTTTAAAAAACGGGAAAGTTCCCCCAATGCGCCTTCGTATACGCCGCGCTTGAATTCTATTACTTCGTCTATGGGGGCCCAGTAGTCGTGCCAGCGCCAGCCGTCAAATTCGGGGTGGCTGGTGGCGCGCAGGTGGATGTCGCTTTCGCGGCCTATGAGTTTGAGCAGATACCAGATTTGTTTCTGCCCCCGGTAAGAACCGCGCCATTCGCGCCTGACCCAGTTGTTGGGTACGTCGTAGCGCAGCCAGTCGCGCGTGCGGCCTATGATTCTGACATGATGTGCCTGCAGGCCGACCTCTTCCATCAGTTCGCGGTACATGGCCGTCTCGGGACTCTCGCCCGGCTTGATGCCGCCTTGCGGAAACTGCCAGGAGTGTTCGCGAACACGCTTGCCCCAGAAAACCTGGTTGCGGTCGTTTGTCAGGATAATGCCCACATTGGGGCGATAGCCTTCCCTGTCCAACATCGTTTCGCCCTCTCGAATTTGTAAATCGGGTGATTTTCCCATAATCAAGGCCGTCTGAAAAGCAAACGGCCGCCGCCGCCCTTTGTTGCATTTGGTGCGGGAAGGGGGGTGAAGATGGTGCGAATGCTTGCATCGGGGGGGCTTTTGCCGTTTAATGCGCGGCAACACCGTTAAGAGAGAGAAGGTTATTCAGGATCGCGGCGGGACAGCTCAGGCCGTCTGAAAAGCGTTCCGGAAAACGGGGGGCGGCCGGGTTGGTTTTTTCATTATTTCAACCAAGGACACTCCCATGAAAAAAACAAACCTGATACCGGCCGTTTTGGCTTTGCTGCTGGCTTCCTGCGGCGGCGGTTCGGAGGGCGGCGCGCAAAATTCCGGCACGGCGCGAAAGCCTGCCGCCGCCACAAACAAACTGAATATTTACAACTGGTCGGACTATGTCGATCCCGACACGGTGGCCGAATTTGAAAAGAAATACGGCATAGAGGTCCGTTATGACTTTTACGACAGCAACGAGGCTTTGGAGGGCAAGGTCTTGACGGGCAAATCGGGTTACGACCTGGTTGCGCCCTCGTTTGCCCATGTCGGCCGCCAAATCAAGGCCGGCGCGTATCAGGAAATCGACAAGGCGCAAATCCCCAATTACGGCAACATAGACCCCGGGCTGCTCAAACAAATGGAAAAAGTCGATCCGGGCAACAAATACGCCGTGCCGTATTTTTGGGGCATCAACACACTGGCCATCAATACCGACAAAGTCAAGGCGGCCCTGGGCGGGGAGCAGATGCCGGAGAACGAATGGGATTTGGTTTTCAACCCCAAATACACCGCCAAACTGAAAAACTGCGGCATCAGCTTTTTTGACAGCCCGACCGAGCAATATCCTTTGGCATTGAACTACTTGGGCAAAGACCCCAACAGCGAGGATCCGGCCGATTTGGCCGCCGCTACGGAACTGATGGAAAAAGTGCGCGGCGACATCAAACGCTTTACCTCATCGGGCTATATAGACGACATGGCGACGGGCAACCTGTGCGCGGCCATAGGCTACGGCGGCGACTTGAACATTGCCAAAACCCGTGCCGAAGAGGCGGGCAACGGCGTGAAACTGCAGGTTTTGACACCCAAAACCGGCGTGGGGCTGTGGATAGACTCGTTCATGATACCCAGGGGCGCGCCCAATGCCGCCAACGCGCACAAATACATCAACTACACGCTGGATGCAAAAATTGCGGCCAAAAACGGCAATTTCGTTACCTACGCCCCGGCCAGTATGCCCGCCCGCGCCCTGATGGACAAAAAATACGCCGACAGCCCCTCCGTGTTTCCCACAGAGGAATTATTGGCACACAGCTTTGCCGTACTGCCCAAGTCGCCCGCAACCGTCAGGCTGCAAACCAAACTCTGGCAGGGCTTGAAGGCGGGACAGACGGTCAGGCCCGCCGCCGGGGGCTGAAAACCGCAAAGGCCGGGGGTAAAGGCGCGGGCATCCTTTTTCAACGCCAATACAAAATCGGAGACAGCTATGTCAGGAAAATTAGACGGCAGGATTATCGTGGTAACGGGCGCATCGCAGGGCATAGGCGAACAAGTGGCCAAACACTGTGCGGCCGAGGGCGCGACCGTGGTATTAATCGCCCGCCGCCGCAAGCGTATGGAAAGGGTGTATGACGAAATCACGGCCTCGGGCGCGCCCGAACCGTTTGCCGTCTGCTTCGACCTCTTGACGGCGGAGGAAAACGAATTTGCCCAACTGGCCGCCACCATCGCCCAGGCCGTAGGCGGCCGGGTGGACGGCATAGTGCATTGCGCCAGCTATTTTACCGCCCTGTCGCCGCTGGATTTCCAAACCGTGGGCGACTGGGTCAAACAATACAGGCTCAACACAGTCGCCCCCATGGGGCTGACCCGCGCCTTCGTGCCGCTGCTCAAAGCATCGGACGACGCTTCGGTGGTTTTCGTCAGCGAAAGCCACAGTACCCGCCCCCAGGCCTATTGGGGCGGTTTCGGCGCGTCCAAGGCCGGTTTGAATTACCTGGCCGGCGTGGTGGCGGACGAATGGGCGCGTTTCGACAACCTGCGCGCCAATGTGCTGATTCCCGGCGCGGTCAATTCGCCCCAGCGCGAACAAACCCATCCGGGCGAATCGAAAAGCGAAAGGCGCAACCCGGCCGACATCATGCCCGACTTCGTTTATTGGTTGGGCGGCGAAAGCAGGGGCCGCAACGGCGAAACGGTTTACCTGTAAGCGCGGGC
>JAUMUU010000107.1 GCA_030530545.1 Neisseria sp.
CTTAGCCGCCTTGTCCTGATTTTTGTTCATCCACTATTATCCACTATAACAACAGTTTTCTAATGATAAAAGCATAAAAACAAATGCCCGGGGCTGCAGGCGGAATAGGGCCTTATAATTAGCCTCCGTCCGGACGCAGGGGGCAGCGGCCCTGCCTGCCGCCCATGCCGGACCCGCTTTGTTTTTACCGCCTTAGATTAAAGGATATTCAATGTTTCAACACACAGGGCCGCATATAAGGCGCAGCCCTGTGTATTGCCCTGATTTGGAAGGGGTTACACCCCCTCCCAAACAAACCCAAATCCTACCGCCCTGATGAAGGGCGGGGTTTCAACCATTAAGGAAATTTTGATGAATTACCCCGATTCCCCGCAAATGCTGGCATCTGTAGACTTAGGCTCGAACAGCTTCAGGCTGCAAATCTGCCAAAATAATAACGGACAACTGAAGGTCATAGACTCCATCAAGGAAATGGTCCGTTTTGCGGCCGGTTTGGACGAAAAGAAGAATCTGGACGAGGCCTCGCAGGCCAGGGCTTTGAGCTGCCTGTCCAAATTCGGCGAGCGTTTGCGCGGTTTTTCCCCCGAACAGGTCAGAGTGGTTGCGACCAATACGTTCAGGGTGGCGCGCAATATCGATCAGTTCATCCCCAAGGCGGAAGCCGCTTTGGGGTTTCCCGTGGAGGTGATTGCCGGGCGCGAAGAGGCGCGTTTGATTTATACGGGGGTGGTGCATACGCTGCCGCCCAACGGGGATAAGATGCTGGTGGTCGATATAGGCGGGGGTTCTACCGAGTTTGTCATAGGCTCGGATTTGCAGCCTACGCATATGGAAAGCCTGCCGCTGGGCTGCGTTACTTACAGTGTGCGTTTTTTCCGCAATAAGGTGGGGGAGAAGGATGTCCAGTCGGCGGTAACGGCGGCCAGGGCGGAAATCCAAAGGATAGCCAAGCTGTATAAGCGGACAGGCTGGGATTTCGCGGTCGGTACTTCGGGTTCGGCCAAGGCTATACGCGATGTGCTGGCGGCGGAAACGGGAAATGCGGACGAGTCTATTACTTATGCGGGTATGAAGAAGTTGGCGGAGCGGATTTGTTCGGCCGGAAGTGTGAAAAAGGCCCGCTTCGAGGGCTTGAAGCCGGATAGGGCGGATGTGTTTGCCGGCGGGCTGGCCGTGATGATAGCGGTGTTCGAGGAGTTGGGCGTAAAGGAGATGACGGTTACGGACGCGGCTTTGCGCGACGGGGTGTTTTACGATTTAATCGGCCGCAATTTGAATGAGGATATGCGCGATCAGACCGTAGGGCAGTTCCAACAGCGTTATCATGTGTCGGTCCGGCAGGCCGAAAGGGTGGCGCAAACGGCTGAGTTGCTGTTGGAAAGTGTGGCCCAGTGCGTGCCGGTGTTTGAGTTGAACCATTGGCGGCAATATCTGCGCCGCGCCGCCCTGTTGCACGAAATCGGTGTGGATATCGCTTATACGGCCTATCATAAGCATTCGGCCTATATTTTGGAACAGGCCGATATGCCGGGATTTTCGCGCAAGGAACAGCATATTTTGTCGGCCCTGGCCTTGGGGCAGAGGGGGGATTTGCGCAAGATGCCCGAACAGGTGGACGGCAGCGGGATTATGTGGTTCGCGCTGATGGCTTTGCGGCTGGCGGTGTTGTTCAACCGTTCGCGCCTGCATGTTTCGCTGCCGCCGCATACGCAGTTGCGCTATACCGCCGAAAATCGGAGCTTTGTTTTGCGTATCAGTAAAAAATGGTTGGAGGATAATCCGCTGACGGCCGGGGCTTTGGCGGACGAGTCGGCGCAATGGCCGAAAATCGGTTTTGGTTTTGATGTGGCGGCGGTTTAGCAGAAAAAGGGGCGCAGGCCGTCTGAAAGCCGTCCGGGTGTTTTTCAGGCGGCCTTTTCCTTCGTTTTTTTATTTTAATCCGCTATATTTCTGTCCTTACCGGGTATGACCATGTTTTCAAACCGCCGCCGATTTTTGCTTTACTCTTCCGCCCTGGCCGCGGCCTGCATAGGGTCGCGGATGATTTGGCAGGGGCTGAACAGCCCGCCGCCGATTCGGGTAAACAGGGCGGGGCTGCCTTTGGGGCACATATTGCGTAACGGCGGGTTGGACGCGCCCGATTATTTGCCGTTTGCCAGATGCGGCACTTTGGTATTGGGCAGCGGGGCGGCGGGATTGAGCGCGGTTTGGTATCTGGCCAAACACAACCATGTCGATGTTTTACTGGCGGAAGGCTTGGAGCGCAACGGCAACAACGCGGCCTTCCGTTACCGCGACATTGCCGCGCCCTGCGGGGCGCATTACCTGGCCTTGCCGTCCAAAGAAAGCATTTATGTACGCGAAATGCTGCACGACCTGGGCATCATGTCGGGCGATTCCTTCAATGAAGAAGATTTGGTCTTCGCCCCGCAGGAAAGGCTGCTTTACCAAGGCGGGTGGCTGGACGGGCTGCTGCCGCACCAGGACGGGGACATCAGGCGGTTTTCCGCCTTGGCAAAGCGGCTGAAAAACGCCAAAGGCCGGGACGGCAGGCGGTTTTTCGTAATACCCGTAGACGAATGTTCGCAGGACGATACCTGGCGGCGTTTGGACAAAATCACCTTCGCGCAATGGCTGGAACAGGAAGGCTACCGTTCGGAAACACTGCTTTGGTATCTGGACTACTGCTGCCGCGACGACTACGGGCAGGGCATAGGGCAGGTATCGGCCTTTGCCGGGCTGCATTATTTTTGCGCGCGCGGCCATCAGGAAGACACCGTATTGACCTGGCCCGAAGGCTTGGCGCATTTGTCCGAAGGATTGCGGCGCATCAGCGGCCTGCACCCCATAGCCAAGCCGCCCGAAGGCAAAGAATGGCGTTTTGCGCGCCCGGCGGCCTGGAACGCCGCAGCGGTGAAAATCAAAGAAACGGACGGCGGGGTTTTCGTTTGGCTTAGGGACAATTCGGACGGCGAAACCAGGCTGGTTTTGGCGGACAAAGTGATTTGCGCGATGCCGCTGATGGTGGCCTCTCGGGTGGCGGAGGGAGATTACGGCCTGCCGCAGCCGGTTTACGCGCCCTGGCTGGTGGGCAATTTCGTGCTGCACCGTTTCCCCGAAGAAAAAGGCGGCAGCCATTTGGCTTGGGACAACGTGGTTTACGGCAGCGGGCAATTGGGCTATGTGGCGGCGGGCAACCAGTTAATCCGTGTCGCCAAGCCCGAGAGGACGGTATTTACGGCTTATGCGGCTTTAAACCACGGCAGCCCCGGTGAAATCAGGCGTTGGCTGATGAGGGCGGACGAGGCGGAATTTGCGGAATTTGCGGCACAGGATTTGCTGGCCGCCTACGGGGGCGGCTTTTGGCACTGCGTGGAGGCGGTGGATTTGACGGTGCGCGGCCATGCCATGTCCGTTCCCCGGCCGGGCTATTTGTCGGATGCCTCCCTGTTGCGGCTGCGGCGGCACGATTCGCGCCTGTTGTTCGCGCACAGCGATTTGAGCGGTTATTCGGTGTTTGAGGAGGCGGTTTACTGGGGGGTGAAGGCCGCAAGGAAGGTCTTGCGCGACACTTGAGCGCGGACTGTTGTTTTTTTGTTTCTTTTTGATTTTATTGCCGTTTATTGATAGCGCGCATCCATTGTTCAACGTAAAATATTATAAATATTTACTTTTGTCATTGACAAAGGGATAATCATAGCAGCTTGCCAAAAGCGGGAATACGGGGGAGGCCGCCGACACAGGGTTTCCTAAATAATCGTCTTACCATAATTACCTAAAATCATGATTACCGAAAAATCTTGTTATCAGGCCGATGCCGCCATCTATGCCATGTTTAAGGATTTTTATGAAGAAGAGCTTTCCGGCAACGCCTTCTATCCCTATATGCTGACCGCTTTGCGGAACAAGGCGGGCTGGACGGCCGAAAATTGGGATTCGGCGGTGTCGGAACTGCATAATTTCGAATACGACTGCTTCAAGCGCGCATATCGGCGTTTGGACAGTTTGTCGCGCGGCCATGCGCAGGATGTGGTGCGTTTGAACGAGTTTGTGTTTTTCCGCAGCGCGTTCGAGCGGGATTGATTAAATGGGCGGCGGAACGAAACCCCTGCATGTGGTGGCGGGCATAGTATCGGACGGCCTGGGCCGCGTTTTGCTGTCTTCGCGGCCGCCGGGCAAGCCTTATGCGGGTTATTGGGAATTTGCCGGCGGCAAGGTGGAGGCGGGCGAAAGCGAATTTGACGCGCTGAAACGGGAGTTTTGGGAGGAGCTGGGGATGCGGATTGATGCCGCCGTCCCCTGGCTGGCCAAGGTTTATGTATATGAACACGCAACCGTGCATTTGCGTTTTTTCCGCGTGGCGGCGGGCTGTTGGTCGGGCGGGGTGCGGGGCAGGGAAGGGCAGCGGTGGGCGTGGCAGAAGCCGGGGGATTTTTCCGTTTCGCCCATGTTGCCGGCCAACGGGCCTTTACTTGAGATTCTGTCGTGGCCGACTGATTTGTCGGGCAGTTTGAACAGCGGGTTTCACAGCCCGGACGGGGCGTTCCGCATTGTGCCGTGGGCTTTGGCCGAACCGCCTTACCGCCATGTGTTGCTGACGGCGGAAACGCTTGCCCGTTTGGGAAGGCTGCCGCAGGCGGAGGCCGTTTGGCTGCTGGTTTCGGATTTGGCGGAATTTGAACGGGCGCGGGACGCGGATGCGGTGGTGTGGCGGGCGGAAGGCGAGGCGGCCGCGCAAACTGTTTTGCAGGTATTGCGGGACGGGGCGGCCGTGCCTGTCGCGGTTTCCGCACCCGCCGCCTTGGTCAGGCGTTTCGGCGGGGAATGGCGGGCGGCCGGGGCGCAGGCCGTTATGGCGGAAGATGTTACGGATTTGGCATGATTCTCCGGCCGCAAGCCGGTTAAAATTTTGTTTTCAATAAAAATGCAGCCGCCTTTGTTTGAGGCGGCTGTTTGTTCTGCCTTTCAAATCGCGTAGTCTATCAGTTCGCTTTGTCCGAAAACGTATACCTGGCGCGGGGCGAGTTTGAGTTCGCGGCCGGGCTGCAGGTTCAGGCGGGCGGTTTCGCTGGTGGCGAAGTCGGCGTGGATGCGGCGGCCTTCGGGCAGGGCGATGATCAGGTGGGTAATCGCGCCGGATATGCGGATGTCGGCGATTGTGCCTTCTATCATGGGGTTTACGGCGTTGATTTCCCATTCGTGCGGGCGGATGTAGCCGACTGCGTGCTGTTCCTGCCAGCGGTATTGTTTGTCCAGCGGCCAGGCAAAGCCGCCGTAATGCCAGCCGCCTTTTTCTATGCGGCCTTCGAAGTCTTCGGTGTTGCCCAAAAATTCGGTTACGAAGGCGTTTTGCGGGCTGCGGTAGAGTGTGTCGGCACTGCCTACCTGTTCGATTTTGCCGTGGTTCATGACGACGATTTGGTCGGATACTTCCAGGGCTTCTTCTTGGTCGTGCGTTACCAATATGCTGGTAATGCCCAGTTCGTGGTGGATGTCGCGCAGCCAGGTTCGCAGTTCTTTGCGTACTTTGGCATCGAGTGCGCCGAAGGGTTCGTCCAAGAGCAGCAGTTTGGGTTCTACCGCCAGGGCGCGGGCAAGTGCGATGCGTTGGCGTTGGCCGCCCGAAAGTTGGTGGGGGTAGGATTTGGCCAGATGGGGAAGTTGTACCAGTTTCAGCAGTTCTTCGACTTTGGCGCGGATTTGTTTTTCAGACGGCCTTTGCCCGCGCGGCAGCACGGTCAGTCCGAAAGCCACGTTGTCGAAAATATTCATATGCCTGAACAGCGCGTAATGCTGGAAGACGAAGCCCACCTTGCGTTCGCGCACGTGTTTGGCGGTAACGTCCTGGCCGTCAAACAAAATTTTGCCGCCGTCGGCGTTTTCCAAGCCGGCGATAATCCGCAGCAGCGTGGTTTTGCCGCAGCCGGAAGGGCCCAGCAGCGAAGTGAGTTTGCCCGTGGGCGCGGTTAAGTTGATGTTTTTCAGGGCGTGGAACGCGCCGAAATGCTTGTTCAGGTTTTCTATGGTAATGCTCATGCTGCTTCCCTTTCGGCGGCGGCAAGTTTTTTCTGTTGGATTTTGGTGATGATGTCCTGTATCGCCAGCGTGGCTATGGCCAGCAGTGCCAAAACGCTGGATAGGGCGAACGCGCCGACAAAGTTATATTCGTTGTAAAAAATTTCGACCAGCAGCGGGATGGTGTTGGTTTCGCCGCGTATATGCCCCGAAACCACGCTGACCGCGCCAAATTCGCCCATGGCGCGGGCGTTGGTGAGTATCACGCCGTAAAGCAACGCCCATTTGATATTGGGCAGGGTAACGCGCCAAAACATCTGCCGGCCGTTCGCGCCCAAAATCAGCGCGGCCTGTTCTTCGCT
>JAUMUU010000108.1 GCA_030530545.1 Neisseria sp.
TACATAAGGATGTTGGCAACGCTGTGGATTTCTTATTTTAATTCACTATAAAAAAGGATTTTTGATGAGGGGTTTGTTATTTGCATCGGTTTGCGCCCTTATTTTGGCCGCCTGCGGCGGTCAGGCTGCCGAAGGGGGCGGCCAGGGCGATATTTCTTATAACCGTACTACGGCTTTTAAAAATATGATGCCGGAGTATATGGATATGCGCGATATGTTGAAGGATGAGGCGGCTTTCCGGCCGGAAGCGTTCAAATCGGCGGCGGCAGCCTTTTCCGCCAATGCCCGCGAGCCTTTTTTGTATTTTCAAAACGATCCGCAGGGCAACGGGGACGCGCTGCCCGATATTTGGCTGAAACCCGGGGAATACCGGGAGGCGGAAAAGCGTTTTTTTGCCGCCGTGGACGATTTGAATGCCAAGGCGCAAAGCGGGGATTTGGGCGAAATCAGGGCGGCTTATAATGAAACGGATGCCGCCTGCAATGCCTGCCATCGCGATTTCCGCCGCGCGAAATAAGGAGGGTATGGTTTAGAAGTGTTCGTCCTGGTTCAGGTAACGCCATTTGCCCGGCGGCAGCGCGCCCAGTTTTACCCGCCCTATGCGGATGCGTTTCAGGCCGGTTACGCGCAGGCCTACCAGTTCGCACATACGGCGGATTTGGCGTTTTTTGCCCTGCTTTAGGATGAAGCGCAGTTGGTCTTGGTTTTGCCATTCGACTTTGGCGGGGCGCAGTTTTTCGCCGTCCAGGCTCAGGCCGTGGTTGAGCAGGCGCAGGCCTTCCGCGCTCAAGCTGCCTTGGACGCGCACCAGGTATTCTTTTTCTATGCCGCTGCCTCCTATGAGTTGTTTGGCGATGCGGCCGTCTTGGGTGAGTACCAGCAGGCCGACGGAGTCGATGTCGAGCCGGCCGGCGGGAGCCAGGCCTTTTTTGTGGCCGTCGCGGTAGGGGATGCGGCTGGTGTCGCCGTCCCAGCGGTTTTCGGCGGTGATGAGTTCGACGGCGGCGCGGTAGTCTTTTTCGGGCTGGCCGCTGACGTAGCCCACGGGTTTGTTCAGTAGGACGGTTACGCGCTGCGCCTGTGTTTCGTGCGCCTGTTTGGACAGTTCTATGCGGTCGGCTGCCGTTACTTTTTGGCCGAGTTCGGCGGTTAGTCCGTTTACTTGTACCCAGCCTTGCCCGATATAGTTGTCGGCTTCGCGGCGGGAGCAAAGGCCGAGTTCGGCCATGCGTTTGGACAGGCGGACGGGTTCTTGCGGGTTCATCAGAATTTCCTTGTTTTTCAGCGGTTGCTGCCTGCCACCATGTCGAGCAGGAACAGGCGGCAGTCTAGGTTGCCGTTGTAGAGCGGGATTTTGCGCTTGGGGTTCAGGCGCATCAGTTTGGGCATGTCGCGGTCGCCGGTGAACATGCCGACGGTCCAGCCCGCGTAGTGCTGTTTCAGCCAGCCGCCCAGTTGGGGGTAGAGTGCGTGCAGGGCTTGGATTTCGGCCAGGCGTTCGCCGTAGGGCGGGTTGGACAGCATGATGCCGCCTTGGCCGTTCGGCCGTGCGTCTTGCGCGTCGCGGTCGGTGATGTCGATGAAGCCGTCCACTTCGGCGAAGCGGGCGTTTTGCCGTGCGGCGCGGGTCATGGCGCGGTCGTTGTCGGATGCGGCAATGTTTTCAGACGGCCTGTTTTTGGCGGCTTCCCTTGCCTGTTGTTTGATACGCTGCCACAGGGCGGGATCATGTTTTTGCAGCTTTTCAAAGCCGAAACGCCGCATGATGCCGGGTGCGCGGTTTAAGGCGATGAGCGCGGCCTCTATGGCTATAGTGCCGCTGCCGCAGAAAGGGTCTTGGAAAGGCCGGCTGCCGTCGTAACCGGCCAGCAACAACAGGCCGGCGGCCAGGTTTTCGCGCAACGGCGCTTCGCCCGTGTCTTGGCGGTAGCCGCGTTTGAACAAGGCTTCGCCCGATGTGTCTATAAAAATTTGAACATTTTTCTCATCAATGAAGGCATGGATGCGGATATCGGGGTTTTGCTTGTCCACGGACGAACGTTCGCCGAAACTGTCGCGCTGGCTGTCGCACACCGCGTCTTTGATTTTCAGGCCGGCGAAGGCGGGATTTTTAATGCGGGCGCGTTTGCCTTCCACATGAACCTTGATACTGTCGGCGGGCGTGAACCAATCCTGCCAGCGGATATTGCGGGCGGGTTTGTAAATATCATGTTCGCCGTGATAAGAGGCTTTGGTCAGGCGCAGCAGGACGCGGCCGGCGGTGCGGCTGTACAAATTGATGCGGTAGACTTGTTCCAGCCCGCCCATACAGGCTATACCGCCGTCCGTGGGGGCGAGGTCGGTACAGCCCTGGGCGGCCAGTTCGCCGTACAATATGCCTTCCAAACCGCGCGGACAGGTAACGAAAAAGGAATAGGTGGCCATAAAATTTGACAGACTCCGAAAAACCAAAATTATAGCCCCTAAACCCATATCGGGTTTCACTTTATCGCAGGCATAGCACCCGTCCGAACAAAACCGCCCGAACGGGCGGGACGGCAACAACCGTCAGGAAAAATCCTTAATAAAGGCTTCAACCTGCCCGCTGCCGGTCAAGGCCGCACAAACCGCATCCTTGTTAATCCTTTTGGCTAGGCCGGCCAACACCCTGCCCGGCCCGCATTCCGCCGAATCCCTTATCCCCCCGTCCACCAGGAGATTGACCGTTTCCGTCCAACGGACCGGACTATACAACTGGCGCACCAAAGCATCGCGGATATCTGCCGCATCATCATAAGATGCCACATCCGCATTGTGTATCACCCGGATTTTGGGTACGGCGAAATCCACTTCCGCCAAAGCCGAGGCCAACTTTTCAGCGGCGGGCTTCATCAGGCTGCAATGCGAAGGCACGGAAACCGGCAGCGGCAGGGCGCGTTTGGCACCGGCTTCCTTGGCGGCGGCCATAGCCCTTTCCACGGCGGCGGCATGGCCTGCAATCACCACCTGCCCCGGCGAATTGAAATTTACCGCCTCCACCACCCCGCCTTGGGCGGCCGCCGCACAAATATCCTTCACCCGGCCGTCCTCCAAGCCCAATATGGCGGCCATCGCGCCCACCCCCTCGGGTACTGCGTCCTGCATCAGCCCGGCACGCAGGCGAACCAGCCGCACCGCGTCCTCAAACCCCAACGCCTCGGCCGCAACCAACGCACTGTATTCGCCCAGACTGTGCCCCGCCACCGCCGCCGGAATGCGTCCGCCCTCCGCCAGATAAACGCGGTAAACCGCTATTCCCGCCGCCAACATAATGGGCTGGGTATTGACTGTCTGACCGATAACCCCTTCGTCATCACCGTTAATCATTTGCCATAAATCCAAATTCAAAACAGCGGATGCCTCGTCAAAAGTTTCCTTAACCAATGCCTTATCGGCAAAACCATCCATCATATGCAGGCTTTGCGAGCCCTGCCCCGGGAAGAAAAACGCAAAAGACATGATAATTCCTTATTTGCAGTTGTGGACATCGTTGATTATACGGCGGCGGAAACAGGCCGCCCCGCCCCAAAAATCGGCCGGATTTTACCAGTTTTACCCCGCACCGCCGAAATATAGTGGATTAAAATAAAAATGAGACAAAATGCAAACAAAAAACGCCGCAATCCCAAGTCCTTACCCGGGATTGCGGCGTTAATGGGGTTCTAAGCCCGCCCTTAGGCCGCTTCTTGTTCGGCAGCAGGCTCGTCATGCACGATATCTATACTGTGCAACATCCATTGGCCGTTGCTGTGGCGTTTCAAACGCCCCCTCAGGGTATCGCCCACTTGGGGGACATTGAACTGATTCAGATATTGCCCCAGGGCAAAGACCGGGACGGCGGGTTCGGATGCCAGCATACCGTAGCCGCCATTCTTTTTAATATCCCAAAAATCAACCGACAATTCAACAATATCGCCTTCTTTAACCGTTGCACCGGCAACCGCCAGGGTAGCCATTTTGCTGACGGGTTCGGGCGACAGGGCGCACGGGCGGTTGCGTTCGTCCGTACCGACCAGGTAGGTGATTTCGTCGCCGACCTGGGGTTCGCGGTAGTTGGAAGGCAGGTTGTCCGCCAGCAACAGCAGGCGCGAGCCCACATCGTCCTTATCGCGGATAACCCCTAATTTTTTGTCTTGAAACCAAGAAATAACGACGCCAGAATGTTTGATTGCTTGCATTTTGTTTAATCCCGTAATGTTTTTACGCCCGCTGAAACCGGGGCAAATTTATAAATATTTACTTGCAGTCCGTCCGATTATCGAAAAAAACAACCGCTCGGCTGACGAAATGGATTATACCCATTTGCCGAACGGTTGCAAGCGGTAAATTGGTTAATTGCGATAAAATTTTTCAATAACGCAATAAAACCGCCCCCCAGGCGAATCCGCCGCCTATGCCCTCCAACAGCAGGTGCTGCCCGCGCCGGATTTTGCCGCTCCTGATGCCCGCATCCAAGGCAAGGGGGATGGATGCGGCCGATGTGTTGCCGTGGTCCTGCACGGTGAGGATTACCTTGTCCAAGCCTATGCCCAAATGCTTGGCCGTGCTGTCTATAATGCGTTTGTTTGCCTGATGCGGCACCAGCCAGTCCAACTGCCCGGCGGTATAGCCCGCTTCGGCCAATACGTCTTCGGCCGCTTTGGCCAGCATTTTGACGGCGAATTTGAACACGCCCGGGCCGTCCATCTCTATATAGGGGTTGCCGCGGATTTCGCCCCCGGCCATGTGCGCCGGCACTTTCAGCAAATCCAGATAAGCACCGTCGGCCTGCAGTTTGCTGTGTATGATGCCAGGTTCGTCCGATGCGCCCAAGACTACCGCGCCCGCGCCGTCGCCGAACAAAACGCAGGTCGAGCGGTCTTTCCAATCAAGGATGTGGCTGAATGTTTCCGCCCCTATGACCAATACTTTGCCGGCCAGGCCGCTTTTGATGTAGGCGTTGGCCGTGGACAGGGCATACATGAAGCCGGCGCAGACGGCCTGAACGTCAAAGGCGGGGCAGCCGGCTATGCCCAGTTTGTGCTGTACGATGGTGGCGGTGGAGGGAAACTGCATATCGGGCGTGCTGGTGGCCACGATAATCAGGTCTATTTCTTGCGGGCTTACCGCCGCATCGTCCAGTGCGCGGCGGGCGGCGGCGGCGGCCAAGTCGCTGGTTTTTTCGTTTTCGGCCGCCAGATGGCGGAATTTGATGCCGGTGCGGGTGGTAATCCATTCGTCTGAAGTATCGACAAACTGGGCCAAATCATCATTACTGACACGCTTGGCAGGCAGGTGGCTGCCCGAACCCAGTATTTTTGCATATTGCATGGCGCGCCCTTTCGGTATGGTTTGCGGAAAAAAAGTCTTGCATTGTATAGCCAATCGGCCGTTTAGGCACTGCCTTGTGCAAATATAGCGGCAAGGGGCTGCAGGCGCGCCTGTGTATGGACGGCGTCAATAACGGAACTTCAAACAATTCGCCGGTATGCAGATAAGGGCGGCAATGGGCGTAAGCACCGCATCGGCCGCAAGGGCCAGCGGCGCGAGTACCGCGACTTTGGCCATCCGGCCGCCGTTGGTACTCTTGGGGACGGTTTTCAGCGAATAAAGAATCACGGGGACATACTGTTCGAATTTTTCGGCATCCTTGGGCAGGGTGATATTTTGCGGTTGGTAGATTTTGCCCCAGATATCGTCAAATCTTTGGGAATAATAAATCCGGTCGGAATTGACCCTTTTAAAACCCAGCCTTTCTAATTCCGCCATTTCGCGCTTCTTGGCCGCTTCGGGCAGGGTTTCCTCTATGGTGTACCGCAAAACCAGCCTTGTGGCAAAGGTGTTTGGATTAGCGGAAAAATACAGGGGGATGGCATTGTCAGTATGGTCGGTTGAAAAACGCCGGCTCAAATCGGCCTTTAATATACCCAGCAGTTCGGCCGATTTTTTGGAATCGACAACATAGGCATATTTCTCCCCCATCATCACCAAATGTTCCGCTTTGGATTTGTTGCCGTCTTTTTCGTCGGCCAGGGTGATTGTGCCGAATAGGAAAACCTTGTCCCGGCCTATTTCTTCTGTAATTTGGCGTTCCGGGGTGGTGAATTGGGTATCTGTTATCAATGTGGCGGTCAGACAGCCCGACAGGGTTAAGGCGGCGATTAAAGCGGCCAAAGGCATGAAAAAGTGTCTCATGGGAATATCCTTATC
>JAUMUU010000109.1 GCA_030530545.1 Neisseria sp.
GTATAGATGCCTGGGCGCGCGATGTGGAGCCGGAAATGCCGCGTTATTGATTTGTGCGGAAAAAAGCCGTCTGAACAGATTTCAGACGGCTTTTTTTATATTGGATTAAAATAAAAATGAGACAAGGCGTGCCAACGCCGTATCATTGCAATTTTTCACTGTATTTTGATTTTGCGATTTTGTCCACCCAGTCAAACAGCTGGTCCAAATCGTAATCGCCGCTGTGCGGCACGTCCAAGGGCAGGGCGTAATCCACCGTTTTGCCGCTGTTTTCCAGTTTGGCGGCCAAAATCGCACTGACGGCCAGCGAAGTGTCGCGGTCGGCCGTACCGACGCGGATGCGCCAGTACCGGGGAGCGGTGTGCCGGCCTATGTAGTGCATGGGGTTCATCATTTTGACGGTTTGCGCGTCCGCCGTTTGGGCATCCGCCGCCGTGTTGTGCCGCTGCGAAAAGGCGGTGAAATGGCGTTTGTCCTGCGTGCCGCTGCCGAAGAGCTGGTTTTCGCCCGCACTTAAGTCCACGGCATCGAAGGCGGGCGGGGTTTTCTGGCGGCCGGCGGCCCGGGCGTATTTGTCGAAATCCACGGCGGCAACCTTGCCGTTTTCTATGGTCAGCCAGTCGCGGCCGGACAGGTCTTTGCCCGCGTCCAGCCCGGCTTGGGCGGACTGGGCGAGTTTTTGCGCGATATGGTCTTTAAAGCTGCCGTTGCCGTTTTTGTCCAAGGTCAGCGGGCGGCCTTGCGCGTCTTTGAGCTTCAGGCTGTTGAGGTAGGCGGGAAACAGGGGTTTGAGCAGCTTGGACAGGGTTTGCTGCGCCTCGGTCAGCGTGCCTTGGACCAATTTGCGTTCCACATTGTAATCGAGCATGGAAATGTCGATTTTCTGATAGTCGTTCACGCCGCCGAACTGCCATTCGTAGGCCGAATCGGCGTGATCCAGGATGGAGATGGGGCAGTAGGCGGAAACGGCGAAGATGTCGTCGCGGGCGGGGGCCGCGCCGAGTTTCCGCAGGCGGCTTTCGTAGTCGGGGTGGTTGCCCGACGCGCCCAACAGGACGGAGAGCGCGCCGCCCGCACTGGTGCCGTTGGAGATGATTTTGCCCGCGTCGCCGGGCATTTTGCCGTCATTGTATTTGAGATAGCGCACGGCGGCCTTCAAGTCGATTATGGCGGCGGGGGCTTTGCCTGCGGCGGACGTGCGGCCCCGGGCCCCGGGGGAGGCGACCACCAGCCCGCGCGCCAATGCGGCCTGCATGGAGTCGGGCCGCCCTTGGCCGTTGTTGCGCGGGCCGAAGCCGCCCTTGCCCGGCACGCCGGCCTTGGCGGGCATATAGCCGCCGATTTGGTTGGGCATGAAGATGGGGGCGGTTTGGGCGGTGTAGCCGTTGATGCTGCCGCCGTTGAAATAGGCCTCGGGGATGTAGATGTTGATGACCTGGTATTCGGCCTGGACGGGATTTTTGACGTAGGCGATATTTTCAAAGGCGCGGTAGGCGACGGTTTTCCCGTCCACCATGGTGCTTTGCGCGGTGTAGGGCTGTTTGGAAAAATCCAAATCATAGGTTGCGGCCTGTGTTTCCAAGGCGGCTGCGGCCAGCAGCACGGGGATGAGTTTTTTCGCGTCCATGGGGAAGTCCTTGCGGGGGTGATGGCGGGCGGAAGAAGGATGGGATACCCGATTCTAAAGCCTCCGGGGCGGGGGTTCAACCGTCGTGCCGCCCCTTTGGCCGTATGCGTTTATTTTTTCCAATAATCGGGTGTGAACAAGATGAAGACGGTGAAGATTTCCAGCCGCCCGAGCAACATGACGGCGGCACACATCCATTTTTGAAGGTCGCTCAGGGAGGCGTAGTTGTCGGCCGGGCCTATCGCGCCCAGGCCGGGGCCGGCGTTGGTGATGCAGGCTATGGTGGCGGAAAGGGCGGTGATGAAATCCATGCCGGCGGCCAAAAGCCCCAGGGTGAAGATAACCACCGTCATAAAATAAACGAAGACAAAGGCCATGACCGCCATGGCCGTGCGTTCGGATATGGAGCGGCGGTTGAGTTTGACCGTCCGCACGGCGTTGGGGTGCAGCAGCAGCGAGACTTCGCGCAGGCTGAATTTGGCCAGCACCAGGGCGCGCGCCAGTTTGATGCCCCCGCCCATAGAGCCGGTGTTGGCCAATACGTTGGAAAGGAAGAACATCCACAGTGTAACCAAAAGCGGCCAGGCAGCGAAATCGGCATTGGCAAAGCCGTTGGCCAATCCTATGGAAACAAAATTGAAACCCACATAGCGCAGGGCTTCCAAGGGGGTGTAATAACCCCCGTGCCACAGGTATAGGGCGGCGGCGGCTATGCTGGCGGCCAGCACTATCAGCATGGTGCGCGCCTCTTCGTCGCGCCAATAGGGTTTGAGCGATTTTTCCCGCGCCATGGCGAAATGGTTGGCAAAGTTGATTGCGCCCAATACGGTGGCCGCCATGATGACGGCTTCTATGGCGGGCGAATCGTAAAAGGCTATGCTGGCATCGTGGGTGGAAAAGCCGCCCAGGGAGAAGGCCGACATGGCGTGGCATACGGCATCGAACCAGCCCATGCCCGCCCATTTCAGCCCCATGCAGGCAAGCAGGGTGAAGGCCAGATACACCAGCCAGAGCCGTTTGGCGGTTTGCGAGATGCGCGGGGCCATTTTGCTGTCTTTGTCTATGCCGGGGATTTCGGCCTTGAAAAGCTGCGTGCCGCCCACTCCCAGCATGGGCAGGATGGCCACGGCCAAAACGATGATGCCCATGCCGCCCAGCCAGTTCATCATGTGCCGCCAAAAATTGAGCGATGGGGCCAGGGTGTCCAGGCTGGAGATGACGGTCGCGCCGGTGGTGGTCAGGCCGCTGACGGCTTCGAAAAAGGCATCGGTGTAGCCGGTGTTGGGGAAGTAAAGGTAAAAGGGCAGGGCGGAGACGGCGGCAAAACCCAGCCAGAGCAGGAATACCAGGGTGAAGCCGTCGCGCGGGCGAAGTTCGCGGTCGTGCCTGCGGGTTGCGTGCCAAAGGGCGGTAGAACCGGCCAGCGTGGCCAGCGCCGTGCCGGCAAAGGCGCGGAAGGCGGCATCGTGGTAAAGGTAGGATACCAGTGTGGGAATCAGCAGCAAAAAGGCGTAAAGCATACCCAGCTTGGACAATATGTGGATAATGGGGGCGATTTTTTTATACATGGTTTGTGTCGTTTCAGACGGCCTGGCCGCCTGAAAACAGATTGTTTTTGCAAGATTGCGGTTTATTGCGGCTTGGTGCAGGCGTTGGGGATGGCGGCTTGTTCAGCCGAAAAAGCCCACCTTCACCTGAATCAGCTTTTCCAGTTCGCGCATCACGCGGCGGCGGGAAACGAAGAAAATCAAATGGTCGCCGTCCTGCATCTGCGCGTCCCCCCTATGCCCCATCGTTACCTCGTCGCCGCGGACCAGGGCGGCGAAATGGCAGCCCGCAGGCCATTTGACTTCCGAAACACGCCTCCCGACCAGGGCCGAAGTTTCGCGCGTGCCGTGCACCACCACTTCCACCGCCTCGGCATGGCCGCGCCTGAGCGGGTGTACGGCCACCACGTCGCCCTGGCGGATATGGGTTAGGATATTGCCTATGGTCATCAGGTGCGGCGACACCACGATATCGATTTGATTGCCCTCCAGCAGGTCCACATAACGCGAACGGTTGATAATGGTGATGACGCGCCGCGCGCCCAAATCCTTGGCCAACAGGCTGGCCATAATATTGTTTTCATCGTCGTTGGTCAGAGCGAGGAAGACATCGATTTCGTCTATATATTCGTGAGACAGCAGGTTTTCGTCCGTGGCCGAGCCTTGCAGCACCAGGCTGGTGTCCAAATTTTCCGCCAGCCATTCGGCGCGTTTGGGGTTGGCTTCGACGATTTTTATGTCATACAGATTTTCCACCTGTTTGGCCAGCCTGTAGCCTATATTGCCGCCTCCGGCTATCATCACCCTTTTGGTTCTCTGTTCCGAGGGGCGCAGTTCGCGCAATACCGTCTTGGTATAACGGCTGTCGGCCAAAAAGCAGATTTCGTCCCCCTCTATAATCACAGTATCGGCATGCGGCACAATCAGGCGGTTGTTGCGGTAGACGGCACAGATTTGGCAGTCCGCGCCGTCGGGCAGGTGGTCGGTGATGCGGTCTATGGGCTTGTTTACCAAAAAACCCCCGTTGTGGGCCTGAACCACCACCATACGCGCCTTGTCGTCGGCAAAACGCAATACCTGCAGCGCGCTGGTGTAGCCCAGCAGGGCGGCCAGGCGTTCGGTAACGAGCTGTTCGGGGTTGATGGAGTCGGTAACGGCAAAGGCCTCAAGCACACTTTGGCTGGCGCGGCCGCCGTCAAATTCCAGATAATCGGTCAGGCGCACGCGGGCGATGCGGTTGGGGATATTGAACAGGTCGGCGGCGATTTTGCAGGCGGCAAGATTGGTTTCGTCATGCCGCGTCAGTGCCAACAGCATATCGCAGTCTGGCGCGCCCGCCGCCTGCAGCACGGCCGGGGACGCGCCGTTGCCCACTATGGTTTGGACATCCAGGCGGTTGCCGGTATTGCGCAGGGCGTTTTCATTGGTATCTATGATGGTAACATCGTTGTCGGGCATGGCGGCCAGGTTTTGCGCCACGGTAGAGCCGACCTGCCCGCTACCCAAGATGATGATTTTCATCAAAATCCTTTTTCTGTTCGAAACCCCGCCGGAATGCCCGCCCGCCTGATGCGGGGCGGCGGCCGCATGGTCGGGCGGCCGGTATGGGGTTGGTTAATCGCCCTATATTGTATCGCCAAAACCCCTGCCGCATATGCCTTTGCCGCCTGCGGCTTTTTCCGCCCAACGAATGTTGTAAATTATTTTTATTAAAATCAATTAATTATATAATTTATTCGTTTGTTTTAATACCGCTGGGGGTAAAATTTATACCATTTGTCGCGAAACTCCCTATAATGGCGGCCTGCGGTAAGAAAAAAATCAATAAGGGGTAAAACCATGAGCAATATGTTTAATAAGATGTTGAGAACCTTGAAGGAAGAATGGGTAACGGCCTTCGAGCCCAAGGGGGTGGTGCTGAACGGCTACAGCGATGTGAAAAGGCATGCCAAATCACTGCAGCATTTGGACGAGGATGACTTGGAATTGTTGATGGAATATGTTACCCAGGCCGAAATCAGCCGTAAAACCGGCCACGATACCGGCGCACGCTACGGAGTAACAGTGGAGGAGGCCATCAACCATCAGAAAATGCTGCAGGAAATCAACAGTACGCTGACGGTGCTGTAAACGCAAACAGAAAGGCCGCCCCCAAACCGCCCGGTTTTTCCCGGCGGCATTTGCGGGCGGCCTTGCCCATTATGGATGCGGCACACCGGCCGGCGGTATGTCTATTCGATATTCTGCACCTGTTCGCGCATCTGCTCTATCAATACTTTCAATTCCACCGAGGCCTGCGTGCATTCGGCGGCAATCGCCTTGCTGCCCAAGGTGTTGGCTTCGCGGTTCAATTCCTGCATTAAAAAGTCCAGCCGTTTGCCCATGCCGCCTTTTTGTTCGGTAACGATGCGGCGCACTTCGGCGATATGGGTTTTCAGACGGCTGAATTCTTCGTCCACATCGGCTTTTTGCATATAAAGCGCGAATTCCTGTTTCAGGCGGTCTTCGTCTATATTCGCCACCGCTTCGGCCAGCCGCGCGCGCGCCTTGTCCAAATGCGCCTGCAGCAGGTGGGGGAAGAGTTCGGCCAGCGCGTCCACTATCCCTTCCATGGCCTCCAGCCTTTCCAAAATATGTTCTTGCAGCTTTTTGCCTTCGCGGGCGCGGGCGGCGGAAAAGTCCTTTACGGCCTCGGCCAACAGCCCGGCAACCGTTTTTTCAAAGGCCTCCTGGTCTTCGCCCTGGCTGGCCAGCACGCCGGGAAAGCGCAAAATATCGGCCACCGTCAGCTTGCCCAAGCCGTCAAACCGCTTGCGCCATTTTTCGTTTAAAGCAGCCAGTTCGGCCGCCAAATCCTGATTGACGTGCAATTCGGCCGCGCCGTGTTCCAAAGGCTGAATCTGGATGCGGCATTCGATTTTCCCGCGCACGGCGGCGGCGGCTATGGTTTCGCGCAGGCTGCCTTCCAAATGGCGCAGGTCGTCGGGCATTTTGAACTGCAC
>JAUMUU010000007.1 GCA_030530545.1 Neisseria sp.
GGTCGTCAAACGGCGCGCACAAATGGCGGTCGGCAAATTCCGCCGCCGGCGCGTTAGTGTCGGGGTCGAGTACGGTTACTTTGTAGCCCATGGTTTTGGCGGCTATGGCAAACATTCTGCCTAATTGGCCGCCGCCGAGGATGCCGAGGTTGGAGGGGGGGAGGATGGGGGATTTGTTCATCAAAATTTCCTTAATGGCTGAAGCCCCGCCCGCCCTTCATGGCGGTAGGATTTGGGTTTATTTGGGAGGGGTGCAACCCCTTCCAAATCAGGGCAACATATAGGGCTGCGCCTGTGTGTTGAAACATGGTGCGATTGTTCTGTTATCTTATTTTTCATACAAAGAAACGATATTCACATCTTCGCCGTTTTCTTGGGTTGCTGCAGGTTTGGCATCCCCGCCGCGAAACGGCCATTTGGATTTTTTGCCGATTATGCTTCCGTCTTTGGCATTTATCCAGGTAAACAGGTCGTTTTTGTCTTCGTAAAGGTGGGTTTTGCCGTCATTTCCAACCATGCAGCCTATTCTTGGATATTCGCCTTCCAAAGGCTGTGTCCAAACGGGTTCGCCTGTTTTCAAATCCAGCAGTTGTAAAAATTGGGGTGATGTGGCGACAATGGTTTGATTGAAACTGATGACGGCGTAAGCATCGTTGTGGCAGCGGACTTTGGCCCTGTAATAATCGCGGCCGGGGGTAACATCGCGCCATTTGGCCACGCGGAAGGTGCGGCGCACTTCGTCATCCCAGGCAATGTATTTGCCTGCCGCTTCTTTTGAATAGAAATTGACCGGCCTGAACGGATACCCCGGTGTTTCCCGAATCTTGTATTCGAACAAGTAATCGGGGTCTTGTGCTTCTTTTTTAAATGCTTCTTCCCCGGCAAAGGTCAGGATGGTTTTTTCCTGTGTTTGCGGTGTGTCCTGCCATTTGCCGCGAAAGATGAAGTCGCGTGCTTGTTCTTCGGTGAAGGTTTTGTTGCTTTGCGGGTAGTAAAGCAGTTCTTTGCCGTCGTTGGTCATGATTTTGAAGGCATCGCCTTCGTCTCGACCTTTGATTAGGGCTATGCCTTTTGCCAATTCGGGGTTGGCTTTTTCAAAGGTTTCGTTCATTTTTTCCAGCGTCAATGCGGCTTTGTTTACGCGGTAGATGTTTTGGTATTCAAAGCTGCCTTTGCCGGTCAGGATATAGGTATCGCCATTGTCGAAATGCAGGGTTTGGGTGTTTTTGATGTCTTTATAAGGCTGGGGGAATGCGGTGTCGGCAAGGATTTTGTTTTGTTCCTGGCTGTAAAAGGCCAGGCGGTAGGACGGCGATTTTTGGTAGTAGCCGGCAACCACGGCCAATACGGGGCCGTATTCGGGGTGTTGGAAATAAAAGGCCTGGTCATAGTCTATGCGGTGGACTATGGCATCGGACGGGTCGGGTTTGTGTTTGGGCCTGCCCGCGCCCGACAGTGAAACAGCCATCCACGCCGCCAGCAGTAAGGCCGTTGCGCCCGCTGTTAGGAATACGGATTTTTTGGACGGCGGTTTTCTTTGGGAATTACCGGCCGCCTGATTGCCGTAATAATGATAATGGCGGATTTGCGTGCCTTTGTTTTCGACAAAGTATTCCGTGCCGCAACTGGCGCAACGGTAGTGGTTTTCTTTGATTTCGGTCTGTTCCGTGCTGCTGCATTGCGGGCATTGCACGGCGTGGATGTTTTTATCAGACATTATTTATCCAACCCTTCCTGTACCATCTGTGCCGCCCTGATCACTGCTCGGGCTTTGTTCTGCGTTTCCTGCCATTCCGAAGCCGAGTCGGAATCGGCAACCACGCCCGCGCCGCTTTGGACGTATAGGGTGTTGTTTTTAATCACGGCAGTGCGGATGGCGATGGCCAAATCCATGTCGTTGTTGAAACTCCATACGCCGACTGCGCCGCCGTAGATGCCGCGTCTGCTCGGTTCGACTTCTTCGATGATTTCCATCGCGCGGATTTTGGGTGCGCCGGAGAGTGTGCCGGCGGGGAAGGTGGCGGCGAGGATGTCCATATTGGTGATGCCGTTTTTCAGACGGCCTTCGACATTGGAAACGATGTGCATCACATGGGAGTATTTTTCAATCACCATTTTGTCGGTTACTTTGACTTCGCCCGTTTGGCTGATCCTGCCGACATCGTTGCGCCCCAAGTCTATGAGCATGACGTGTTCGGCGATTTCTTTGGCATCGCTCAACAAATCCTGTTCGTTGGCGAGGTCTTCGGCAGGGGTTTTGCCGCGCAGGCGCGTGCCGGCGATGGGGCGGACAATCACATCGTCGCGTTCGCGGCGGACGAGGATTTCGGGGGATGAGCCGACGATGTGGAAATCGCCGAAGTCGTAGTAGAACATATACGGCGAGGGGTTGAGCGTGCGCAGGGCGCGGTAGAGGGCGAGCGGGCTGTCGGTAAATTCCATGCTCATGCGTTGGCTGGGAACGACCTGCATACAGTCGCCTGCGAAGATGTAGTCTTTGATTTTGTTGACGCAGGCTTTGAACCGCTCTTCGCCGAACTCGCTGACGGCTTCGGTGTGTTTGCTGCCGAGCGAGAGCGGGATGGCGCAGCTTTGGCGCAGCTGGGTGCGGATGTCTTCGAGGCGTTCGCGGGCGCGTTCGTAGCCGTCAGGCTGCGAGGGATCGGCATAAACGATGAGGTGGATTTTGCCGCTCAAATTGTCGATAACCGCCAACTCTTGCGACAGCATCAGCAAGATGTCGGGCGTGCCGAGCGGGTCGGCTTTGGCGGTGTTTTTCAGGCGGTGGGCGAAGTGTTCGAAATTGTAGATGGTTTCGTAACCGAAGTAGCCGACCAGTCCGCCGGTAAAGCGCGGCAGGCTTGGGATTTCGGGCGTTTTGAAGCGGTTGTGGAAGGCTTCGATAAAGGGCAGCGGATTGCCGTCGTGTTGCTCGACGATTTCGCCGTTTTGATAAACATCGACGTGTTTGCCGCCGGCTTTGAGATAGTGGCTGCAAGGCAGGCCGATAAAGGAATAGCGGCCGAAGCGTTCGCCGCCGACTACGGATTCCAGGAGGTAGGTAAACGGCTTGTTGGCGAGTTTGAGATAGAGGGAAAGCGGCGTGTCCAGGTCGGCAAGGATTTCCTGCACGAGCGGGATGCGGTTGTAGCCTTGGGCGGCCTGGGCTTGGTATTCTTGTTTGCTAATCATATCACTTAGCCTTTCGGACGGTTTGCCTGCTGCAGATGTTAAGGATTGTGAAGAGTATAACAGTTTTCAGGCGGCCTGCGTATGCCTGCGGCGCAAAGGCGGCATTTGCCCCGCCGCGATATATAATGGCGTTTTTCGGCAAAATTGAGGTTTGCGATGGCCAAGATAATGGTATTGTCCGATCATCTGATAAACCAGATTTCGGCGGGCGAGGTTGTGGAGCGGCCGGCCAACGCCTTAAAAGAAATAGTGGAAAACAGCCTGGACGCGGGGGCGGGGCAGATAGACGTGGAAATAGACGGCGGCGGCATACGGCGGCTGTCGGTCCGCGACGACGGCGGGGGCATGGCGGCGGACGACCTGCCCTTGGCCCTGGCGCGCCATGCGACCAGCAAAATCGCCACCCTATACGATTTGGAACACATTTGCAGCATGGGGTTTCGCGGCGAGGGGCTGGCCAGCATAGCCTCGGTCAGCCGCCTGACCCTCACCAGCCGCCTGCGCGGCGCGGCGCACGGCTTTTCCATACGGGCCGAAGACGGGGTTTTGTCGGGCGTGTCCGCCGCATCCCATCCGGAGGGGACAAGCGTGGAAGTGGCGGACTTATTCTTCAACACACCGGCGCGGCGCAAATTCTTAAAATCGGAGGCAACCGAATACGCACATTGCGCGGCGGTACTGGAACGCCTGGCACTGGCCTTCCCCGAAACAGGTTTTTCCCTAAAGCGGGACGGCAAAGCGGTTTTCCGCTATCCGCCGCAAAGCCCGCATGAAAGGATAGGGGCGGTATTGGGGGCGGAATTTCAGGCCGCCTCGCTGGAAGTGGCGGGCAAAAGCGGCATGATGCACCTGTCGGGATTGGCGGCCCGCCCCACCTTCGCCAAAGGCAAGACGGGGCGGCAGTTTTGCTTCGTAAACCGCCGTTTCGTGCGCGACAAAGTCATACTGCACGCCGTAAAGCAAGCCTACCGCGACGTACTGCACCAGGCCCTGTCCCCCGCCTTCGTATTATTTTTGGAACTGCCGCCGGAAATGGTGGATGCCAACGTACACCCCACCAAGGCCGAAGTCCGCTTCCGCGACAGCCAGGCCGTACACCAACTGGTATTCCACAGCCTGGACCTGGCCTTGGCCGACACACGGGCGGGTAAGGCCGAAAGCGTGTCCGATGCGGGCGCATTGCTGCTGCAGCCTGACGGCGCGCCGCCCGAAATACCCCCGCCCGCCGCCGACATCCCCCCCGCCCCCGGACAGCCGCCCATACCCGGTTTGGGCAAAACCGCCCCCGCGCCCTACAAACCCGCCCCCCGAACGTCCGAACGGCGGGGCATATCCCTGAGGGAAAGCCGCGCCGCACTGAATACCTGCGCCGAACTCTACAGACAGGGCGGCGATGAAGAACTGGCGGCCGCAGAACGGGCCGGCTTTATCCCGACCCCGGCTGAAACAGAAGAAGCCCCATGCCCGCCCCTGGGTTTCGCAATCGCCCAACTCCTGGGCGTATACATCCTGGCGCAGACACAGGACAGCCTGCTGCTGGTGGACATGCACGCCGCCGCCGAGAGGGTCAATTACGAAAAAATGAAGCGGCAGCGCGACGCGCAGGGGACAGTGGCGGTGCAGCAGCTCCTGATACCGGTGAATTTCCAGGCGGGGCATGAAGAACTGGCGGCTTTGGAAGAATACGGCAGCGAAATCGCCCGCCTGGGGCTGCTAATGTCGTCCACGGGCGGGCAGACCGTGGCCGTGCGCGCCGTACCGCAGATGCTGGGGGCATCCGATGCGGAAGCACTGGCGCGGGACGTATTGCGCGAATTTGCACAGCACGGCTCATCACAGGCGGTGGAGGCCGGGGAAAACCGCATTTTGGCCGCCATGTCCTGCCACGGCTCGATTCGGGCGGGGCGCAGGCTGACCCTGCCCGAAATGAATGCCCTGCTCAGGGATATGGAGGCCGCACTGCGCAGCAACCAATGCAACCACGGCCGCCCGACCTGGGTAAAACTTTCTTTGAAAGAACTGGACGCACTGTTCCTGCGCGGCCGATAATCCGGCCGGACAGGCCGCCGCCGCAAGGCCACATGCCGATTCCGTGGCGGTTTTCCAGGCATTTCACTATAATGCGGCACTTTTTACGGCGGGGGATGCGATGGATTGCAAGGCTTTCGTCCTGCTGGGGCCTACCGCCAGCGGGAAAAGCGATTTGGCTTTGAGGCTGGCGCAAAGGCTGCCTGCCGAAATCGTGAGTTTGGATTCCGCACTGATATACCGCAAGATGGACATAGGCACGGCCAAGCCTGCGGCGGAAGAAAGGGCGCGTGTGCCGCACCACCTGATAGACGTGGCCGACCCTACCGACACCTACAGTGCGGCCTCCTTTGTGGCCGACTGCGTGCGCCTGTGCCGAGAAATATCCGCCCGGGGCAGGTTGCCGCTGATTGCGGGTGGGACAATGATGTATTTTCACGCCCTGACCGGCGGCCTGAGCGACCTGCCACAGGCGGACGGCGAAACCCGGCGCATATTGCAGGGCATTTGCGAGGCCGAGGGCTTGGAAGGGCTGTACCGGCGTTTGCAAAAGGCCGATGCGGCCACGGCGGCCAGACTGCAGCCCGGGGACAAACAGCGCATAGGGCGGGCCTTGGAAATATTCATGCTGACGGGCAAGCCCATGAGCGTGCACCTGGCCGAAAGGCAAAGCCGCCCCGCCCCGCTGGCAACTTACACCCTGGCCCTGTTCCCCCAAGACCGCGAAAGGCTGCACGGCGACATAGCAAGGCGGTTCGACCTGATGCTGGCGCAGGGTTTTTTGGACGAAGTGCGCGGATTGAAGGAAGCCTTCCCCGCCCTGACCGGGGAACACAACTCCATGCGCTGCGTGGGCTACCGCCAGGCCTGGAATTACCTGGCCGGACGCTGCACCTATGACGAATTTAAGGAAGGCGCGGTGGCGGCGACGCGGCAGCTGGCGAAGCGGCAGCTCACCTGGCTTAGGAAGCTGCCTGCCGACCTGAGGGCGGACCCCTATGGCGGGGACATTTTTCCAACGGCGCTGGATGCGGCAGAACGCTTTTTTAACGAAGCCGGATAAAAAACACCCGGAAAACCCGTATTAAGGAATTTGCATGACGGACAAACAGGCGGCCGCACCCTTGAAGCGGCGTTTTTTGGCTTTGGTTTACGAGTCTTTGCTGGTCGGCGCGGTGTCTTGTGCGGCCGCATTGCCGGCCGGCCTGTTGGCCTTGTCGGCCCAAAGCCGGCCTGTTTTGGCGATGTTTTGGGTATCGCTGGTGTTTTTTGCCGCATGGGGCTGGTATTTTCTGGCAAACTGGCGCAGGAGGGGAACCTTGGCAATGTGCGTGTGGCATATCGGGCTGGCGGACAAGGGCGGCGGCCGCCCCTGCGGCAGGCGGCTGGCGTTCAGGTTTCTGTGGGCCGTGCTGTTGGTGGTGCTGCTGCCCCTGCTGGCTTACGGGCTGCTGCGTTACGGCATCCATATGCCGCCGCACATGGCGGGCTGGCGCGCCCTGTGCTGCTGGCTGCTGCCCTGGGGTTATGCCCTGTTGGACAGGGACGGGCAGTTTTTATATGACAAACTGGCGGGTACGAGGTTGGTGGATTTGAAGGCCGTCTGAATTTTTTTGTAAAGGAGCGTTATAGATGAACCGTTTTGCTGCTTTTTTGACTTCCGTGTGGCTGGGTATGCAGATAATGGCCGGTTACGCGGCCGTACCCATGATGATGGAACATTTCGGCCGGCAAAATTCCGCGCCCGTGGCAGCCACACTGTTTGCCTTGTGCAACTATTTGGGGCTGGCGGCATGGACGGCGGCGTATTTCGTCTTAAAGCAGGGCGGCGACAGGCGGTTCGGCCAGCAGGGCGGCAATATCGCCCCCCGGTTTGCCCTGTTGCTGCTGGCCTTGCTGGCAGCCAACCAATTTTTAGTGATGCCCGTGGTGGCGGCGCACAAAGAGGGCGGAAACTGGCTGCTGTCCCTGGTTGGCGGCTCTTTCGGCGCTTGGCACGGCACTTCCGGCCTGATACACATAGCATGCAGCCTGTTGGGTGCGGGTTTGCTGTTGAGGTTTGTCAAACTGGATGCACGTTGATAACCGAATTGTCCAAAAAAGGGGCGGCACACAATATGCCGCCTTTTTTGCGCCGCATTCAAGGCGCGGCAGGCCTGTTCCTTCGCACCTTGTCAAACAAGGCATAAAAATTTTCCGTGGTGGCGGCGGCGATATTTTCCGGCGTATCGCCGCGCAGCTGCGCCAGAAACTCCGCCGTATGGCGCACATAGGCCGGTTCGTTGGGCTTGCCGCGTTTGGGGACGGGGGCAAGGTAGGGAGAATCCGTTTCGACCAATATCCTGTCCAAAGGGGCATAACGGGCGGCCTCCTGAATGGAAGTCGCGTTTTTAAAGGTCAAAATACCCGAAAAAGAAAGATAAAAGCCCAAATCCAAGGCCTGTTTGGCAACCGCCGTATCCTCGGTGAAACAATGGATGACACCGGCGTGCGCCTTATGGTCGCGCAACAGGCGCATAGTGTCGGCGGCGGCCTCCCGCGTATGCACGATTAAGGGCAGGCGGCTTTGATTGGCGGCGCGGATATGGGTGATGAAACGTTGGTGCTGCCAGTCCAAATCGCCCTTGCACCAGTGGTAATCCAGCCCCGTTTCACCTATGGCGACGACCTTTTCATGCGCGGCGGCCATTGCCGCCATTTCTTCCGCGCCAAATTCCTCAGCCTCCGGGTCGTCCGGGTGAACGCCTATGCTGGCGTAGATTTGGGGGTAGGTTTGGGCGATGGCCAGCGTGGCGGCAAAAGTCGCCTTACTGACACTGACCGACAAGGCGCAACAGACGCGGGCGGCGGCCATATTGGCCAATATTTCCGGCAGGCGGCCCGCAAGGCCCTCATCCGAAAGGTGGCAATGGGAATCGACAAGCTGCATGATAAAAAAAGGCGGGGCTGCCCGCCGTATGCGGTTTAAGGGTGGCGGTTTAAAGGGTAAAGGTGGTGTTTTCGCCCCGCAAGGCCGTACCCAGTTGTTTTTCGATTTGGTTTTTGGTGGTAATGCCCACTTCGTCCTTGCCGAAGGCCACGCCTATGCCTTTGGGGCGGGTGGTGGTGGAACGCGCGAAGTTTATCCAGGCCACATTGGTGCGGATAAATTTCTTGTCTTGGCTTTTGCCCACGGACAGTGCAAGCAGGATTTCGTCGCCCAGCGAAAACTGTTCCTCCGTGGGGATGAACAGGCCGCCGTGTTCGAGAAAGGGCATATAACTGTTGTAGAGCGACTGCAAATCGGGGATGTGCAGGTGCATCATCTTCGCGGGAATGGGGATTTCGGTCTGTTTGAAGTCTATATCGACATTTGAAGCCATGATGTTTTCCTATTTTTTATTCTGCCAAAAAAGCAGGTATTCGGTGAGCAGGTATTCAAGCTGAAGTTTAACATTTAATGTATGGCGGCCGTAAGGGATGAGTGCCTTTATGCGCCCGTCCAAAGCAAACAGGGCGGCGGGTGTGGTTTTTGCGGCGGTTTCCACGGCGGCTGCGGTATGCGCGGGATAATACAGCGGCGGCATGCCTTGTTGCGCCAGGGCTATATCGGCCAGCCATTTCTGCATCCAGTCCAAAAAGTCGGCCAACGGCCATTTCTGCCTGTCGAAGTCGGCGGCATAATCCATCAGCGCGAGCAGGCGGGGGCTGGCCAGCAGCCGCAGCAGCCCCTCGCGCGACGAATCCTGTTCGGGCTGTTCGGGGAACAGGGGTGCGTAAC
This sequence comes from Neisseria sp., assembly GCA_030530545.1. Lineage (GTDB taxonomy): Bacteria > Pseudomonadota > Gammaproteobacteria > Burkholderiales > Neisseriaceae > Neisseria. The sequence goes on from JAUMUU010000007.1 coordinate 8,981, forward strand.
CGTGGAAGGCCAAAAGGTCGCGGCCGGCGTTTTGGCGGCCGGAAACATATTGCCAGGCCGTTTCGCGGTCGGGCGCGGGTAAGATGATTTGGCGGCAGCGGCTTTTGATGGTGGGCAGAAGGCGGTCGCGCTCGTGGGAAACCAGCAGGAAGGCGGCATTTTCCGGCGGCTCTTCGAGTATTTTGAGCAGGCTGTTGGCCGATTGGGGGTTCATGCACTCGGCGGGCGAAATCAGGACGATGCGCCGCCCGCCGCGCACCGCACTCAATTGAATCCGGGCTATGACGGCGCGGACATCGTCGATTTTGATCTGCTGCAGCCTGTGCGCGCCCCCTTCGGCGGCATCGGGGCTCAGGCGGTAAAAATCCGGATGGCTGTTTTGCCCGAACAAGTGGCAGGAGGGGCAGACCCCGCAGGGGTCGTGTTGTCCGGACGGACTTTCGCACAGCAAAGCCTGCGCCAGGTGCAGGGCAAAGGCGTTTTTGCCGGTATTGCGCCTGCCGGAAACCAACAGCGCGTGGGGCAGCCGCGCCCAATGGGCGGCAAGCTGCCGCCATTCGTTTTCGTGCCACGGGTATATCATGGGGGATAGGCGGATGGTGGTGGTGGCCGTGGAATGTAGTCGGCTTCGTTACACTTGTCAAACAGGGGTTGTTCAGACGGCCGGGCGCGGCCGAAACCGACCTCCCCCACATGGCGGGGCAACATATAACTTATTTGTCTTTGCTTACAAACAAGCATTCTTTCCTTTAAACCGTGTGCGCGATTAAAGTTGTCGGTATGGTCAGGGCGTTTTTCCTGATACGGTTTTACCTTGCACCGTTTGAAAAGCGCGCATCAAATTCAAAAGGAAAAATATATGTCCATTCAGAACAAACATCTAGACTGGCTGGAGGCGGAATCGGTCTATATCATACGCGAAGTGGTCGCCGAAGCGAAAAACCCCGCGCTGCTGTTTTCGGGCGGCAAGGATTCCGTGGTCCTGCTGGCCTTGGCGGTAAAGGCGTTTCAAATCGCGGGGCGGCCGCTGCGCCTGCCGTTCAAACTGCTGCACGTGGACACGGGGCATAACTATCCCGAAGTTATCAAATTCAGGGATGAAACAGTAGCCCGAACAGGCGTGCAACTGGTGGTGGGCAGCGTGGAAGACTCCATCAAAAAAGGCACGGTGGTCCTGCGGCGGGAAACCGACTCGCGCAACGCCGCCCAGGCGGTAACACTGGTGGAAACCATAGAAGAACAAGGTTTTGATGCCCTGATGGGCGGTGCGCGGCGCGATGAGGAAAAGGCGAGGGCCAAAGAAAGGATATTCTCCTTCCGCGACGAATTCGGCCAATGGGACCCCAAAAACCAGCGGCCGGAACTCTGGTCTCTGTACAACACCCGCCTGTTTGCCGGTGAAAACATGCGCGTATTCCCCATTTCCAACTGGACCGAATTGGATATTTGGCAGTATATCGCCCGCGAAGGCCTGGACCTGCCGCCGATTTACTACACGCACAAGCGCGAAGTGGTGGAACGAAACGGGCTGCTTGTGCCGGTTACGCCCCTGACACCCAAGCGCGAGGGCGAGGTTTCGTCCATCCGCGATGTCCGTTTCCGCACCGTGGGCGACATTTCCTGCACCTGCCCCGTGGCCAGCACGGCGGCGACCGCCGAGGACATCATTGCCGAAACGGCGGCGGCGACGATTTCGGAACGCAGCGCGACCAGGATGGACGACAGGGTTTCGGAGGCGGCCATGGAAGAAAGGAAAAAGGCCGGTTATTTTTAATGCCGCCGGGGCTGGCCAGAGGCAAATATTTTCGGCCGCCCAACGGCGTATGCGGGATGCGGGTTGTTTTTCAGGGTGTTAGAAGCCTGAAAGCCCGCATCTTACCTTGCCTGCCCAACCCATATGGTGCAGCCCCGAGCTGCGGCGGGGCGGTTTTGAACCCGGGGCGGGAAATAGTAGATGAACAAAAATCAGGACCAGGCAACAACGCCCGCCGTGTACGGATAGTACATAAGGGCGTTGGCAACACTGCAGCCTTGCGATTTTAATCCACTATATCTGCCTAATCCGATTTGACAGCCTAGTCTTAATCCCCGTGTGATGGGGAGGAATCGGGAATATTTGCAGGCGGGCATCCCAAAAAAAAACGGCACATAGGGCGAACCGTATATGCCGTAGTCTTGCGTGTGCCTGATAAAACCTTGCAGCCGGCTGGTCAGGGCCTTACAGCGCGTCTTTCAGGGATTTTCCGGCACGGAATTTCGGCGTTTTGGCGGCGGCGATGGTAATCGGTTTGCCGGTTTTCGGGTTGCGGCCCTGTCTCTCGGCACGTTCGCCGACATAGAATGTGCCGAAGCCGACCAGTGTTACGGTGTCGCCGGATTTGAGGGCGTTGGTGATGGCGTTTACCATGCCGTCCAACGCTTTGGTTGCCGCAACTTTTGAAATTTCGGCTTCTGATGCGATTACTTCAATCAATTCGGATTTGTTCATAGCGTTACCTTTCTGATGGGTTGGGTCAAATATTGCGCCCCCCGGAGGGCGGGGCGGCCGGGCATCAAATCGAAGTGCGTGTTTATAGCAAGGCCGAATTTGTTGTGTCAAGCGCAAGGCGCGTGCCGGCGGGGTTTTGCCGGGGCTTTCGCGCCTTTCTGCAACACATGGCGCGGCATCAGTGTTTGCGTACTTTGTCTGCCGGTTTCGCCGCATCGGCAACGGGGGGTTCGGCCGCCGGTTCGGCCTTGCGGGGCAGGGGCTGGCGTTCCAGTCCCAGAGCCAGCACTTCGTCTATCCATTTGACGGGGTGTATGTTCAGGCCTTCTTTGACGTTAGCCGGGATTTCCTCCAAATCTTTAACGTTGCCGTGGGGGATTAAAACGTGTTTGATGCCGCCCCGCAAGGCCGCCAGCAGTTTTTCCTTGAGGCCGCCTATGGGCAGCACTTCGCCGCGCAGGGTGATTTCGCCGGTCATGGCGACATCGGCGCGGACGGGGATTTCGGTGAAGGCCGAAACCATGGCCAGGGTCATGGCTATGCCCGCGCTGGGGCCGTCTTTGGGGGTCGCACCCTCGGGAACGTGGATGTGGATGTCGTTCTTTTCGTAAAAGTCGGCAGCCAGCCCCAGGCCGTCGGCGCGCGAACGGACGACGCTCCATGCGGCGGTGATGGATTCCTGCATCACGTCGCCCAGTTTGCCGGTGCGGACGATGTTGCCTTTGCCTTTGAGGGCGACGGCCTCTATGGTCAGCAGTTCGCCGCCCACTTCGGTCCAGGCCAGCCCGGTTACCTGGCCTATGCGGTTTTCGCTTTCGGCCACGCCGAAATCGTAGCGGCGCACGCCCAGGTATTCATGCAGGTTGTCCGCGCCGACTATTATTTTCGCGGGTTTGGTTTTGCGCGTTTTGTTTTTTTGCGCGTCTTCGGCCAGTTGCGAGGCCATCACGGCCTTGCGGCAGATTTTGGCTATGTCGCGGTCCAGGGCGCGCACGCCGGCCTCGCGCGTGTAGTAGCGCACGATGTCGCGCACCGCATCTTCGCGGATTTCCAGTTCGCCCTCGCGCACGCCGTTGCGCCCCGTCTGTTTGGGAACGAGGTATTGCATGGCGATGCTGACTTTTTCGTCTTCGGTGTAGCCCGAAAGGCGGATGATTTCCATGCGGTCGAGAAGGGCGGGGGGGATGTTCATGCTGTTGGATGTGGCGATGAACAATACGTCGCTCAGGTCGTAATCGACTTCTATGAAGTGGTCGGAAAAGGTGTTGTTCTGCTCGGGGTCCAGCACTTCCAATAAGGCGCTGGCGGGGTCGCCCCTAAAGTCGTTGCCCAGTTTGTCGATTTCGTCAAGCAGGAACAGGGGGTTGTTTACGCCCGCCTTCATCATGCCCTGTATGATTTTCCCCGGCATAGAGCCTATGTAGGTGCGGCGGTGGCCCCGGATTTCGCTTTCGTCCTTCACGCCGCCCAAGGCCATGCGGATGTATTTGCGCCCGGTGGCTTTGGCTATGGATTGGCCCAGCGAGGTTTTGCCCACGCCCGGCGGTCCTACCAGGCAGAGGATGGGGCCTTTGAGTTTGTCGCTGCGTTTTTGTACGGCCAGGTATTCCAAGATGCGTTCTTTGACTTTCTCCAGGCCGTAATGGTCGGCGTTGAGGACCAGGTCGGCTTTGGCGATGTCTTTGATGACGCGGGTTTTCTTTTTCCACGGCAGTTCGAGCAGGGTGTCTATGTAGTTGCGGACCACGGTGGACTCGGCCGACATGGGCGGCATCATTTTGAGTTTTTTGAGTTCGGACAGGGCTTTTTCCTGCGCCTCTTTGCTCATGCCGGCGGTTTTGATTTTTTCCGCCAGGGTGTCCAGTTCTGCCCGTTCGTCTTCTTCGCCCAGTTCTTTGTGTATGGCTTTGACTTGTTCGTTCAGGTAATACTCGCGCTGGGATTTTTCCATCTGGCGTTTGACGCGGCCGCGTATGCGTTTTTCGACCTGCAGGATTTCGATTTCGCTGTTGATTTGTTCCAATAGGTATTCGGCGCGCAGGGCAACGTCGGCCTGGTCGAGTATAGCTTGGCGCGATTCGAGTTTCAGGGGGATGTTGGCGGCAACGGTGTCCACCATGCGGCTGTCGTCCTCTATGCCGGAGATGGTGGCGACAAGTTCGGCGGGGATTCTTTTGTTGAGTTTGGCAAATTGTTCGAATTCGTTGAGCAGGGTGCGGCGCAATGCCTCCATTTTGCGGCTGCCGCCGTTGTGTTCTTCTATGTGGATGATGTCGGCACTCAGGTAGCCGCCGCTGTCGCGTATGCCGGCGCATAGGGCGCGGCGCGTGCCTTCAACCAGCATTTTTACCGTGCCGTCGGGCAGTTTCAATACTTGCAGGATGTTGGCAACGGTGCCGGTGTGGTGCATTTGGTCTGCCCCGGGGTCGTCGTCGTTGGCGTTTTTTTGGGTAAGCAGGAATACTTGCTCGTCTTTTTCCATTGCGGCGTTCATGGCGGCTATGGATTTTTCGCGGCCGACAAAAAGGGGCAGCACCATGTTGGGGTAGACGACCACGTCGCGCAGGGGCAGCATGGCCATTGTGGCCGAAGGGTTTGCTGTGTTTGCCATTTTCCACTTCCTTAGTGTGAATCCAGGTCGGCTAAATTGGGCCTGGGGGGTGTTTTTCAAGGCCGCAGGCGCGGGTTTTGCCCGTATTGGTTTTTGTCGGGTTTGGCTGTAGAATAGCCGCCGTTTTCCCGACGGCGGCAGCCGTTTTGCGGATGTTTTGTTTTTTGGCGAGGATGTTGCGATGAGCGGGCAAAAAGACGGTTTGATTGAGTTTCCCTGCCGGTTTCCTTTGAAGGTGATGGGCGGCAGCCATCCGGATTTCGCGGGCGAGGTTTTGACCGCCGTGCAGGCGCACGCGCCCGATACGCGCGAGGAGCATGTCTCCCTGCGGCCCAGCAGGGACGGGAATTATATGAGTGCCACGGTTACTGTGTATGCGGAAAATCAGGAGCAGTTGGATAATATTTACCGCGCATTGACCGCGCACCCTATGGTGAAGGTGGTGTTCTGAGGCTTGCAGAAGGGGGCCTTTATGAAGATTAGGGATTTGGGTTTGGCACAATACGCCCCTGTGTTTGAGGCGATGAAGGATTTCAACGACAGGCGCACGGCGGACACGGAGGACGAGTTGTGGGTGGTGGAGCATTACCCCGTGTTCACGCAGGGTTTGGCGGGCAGGGCGGAGCATCTGCTGGTGCAGGACGGTATTCCGGTGGTGCAGATAGACCGGGGCGGGCAGATTACTTATCACGGCCCCGGCCAGTTGGTGGTTTATACCATGATTGATTTCAAGCGGCGCAAAACCACGGTGCGCCGCATCGTTTCGGCCTTGGAGGAAAGTGTGGTCGAGGTGCTGGCCGGATATGGGATTCCGGCCTATGCCGAGCCTAAGCGGCCGGGCGTGTATGTGGACGGGCGCAAGATAGCTTCTTTGGGGTTGAGGATACGCAACGGTTCGGTATATCACGGGCTGGCTTTGAACGTGGATATGGATTTGTCGCCGTTCACGCATATCAATCCTTGCGGTTATGCGGGTTTGGAGATGACGCAGATTGCCGATTTCGTGCGGCCCGCGCCGCCCCTGCGCGAAGTGGCCGACAGGCTGACGGGCTGTTTGGCCTCCAGGCTGTAGCCGTCCCCGCCCGGGCGCTGTTTGGGATGTGGACGGGCGGTATTTTTTGAGAAAGAAGAATATAGGTCAAAATTATGACGAGTGAAACGAATCCTTTGGACAACCGGCAGGGCGTGAAGCATACGGGTGCGGCAAAAACGGCGCGTATCCCGATTAAGGTCGTTCCCCTGCAGGAAAAGTTGAAAAAGCCGGAATGGATACGCGCCAAGCTGCCCAATCCTAAGAAATTTTTCGAAATCAAGGATATTTTGCGCGAGCAGAAGATGCACACGGTGTGCGAGGAGGCCGCCTGCCCGAATATCAGCGAGTGTTTCAGCAAGGGGACGGCCACTTTTATGATTATGGGCGATATCTGTACCCGCCGCTGCCCGTTTTGCGCGGTGGGCCACGGCCGCCCCAACCCCTTGGACCCGCAAGAGCCGCAAAACCTGGCCAATTCGGTGAGGGCGATGAATCTGCGTTATGTGGTGATTACTTCGGTGGACCGCGATGATTTGCGCGACGGCGGGGCGCAGCATTTTGCCGATTGCATCACCGCCATACGGCAAACCAGTCCGTTTACGAAAATCGAGATCTTGGTGCCGGATTTCCGGGGGCGTTTGGATATCGCGCTGAATATTTTGGCCGAAACGCCGCCCGATGTGATGAATCATAATTTGGAAACGCATCCGCGCCTGTACAAACAGGCCCGGCCGGGTGCGGATTACAAGCATTCGTTGGAGCTTTTGCGCCGCTATAAGCAGATGAGGCCGGATGTGCCGACCAAGTCGGGGATTATGGTGGGCTTGGGCGAAACCGATGACGAGGTTCGCGAGATTATGGACGATATGCGGGCGCATGATATTGAGATGATTACCATAGGCCAGTATTTGCAGCCATCGGACGGGCATTTGCCGGTGCTGCGTTATGTTACTCCCGATATGTTCAAGCAGTTCGAGCGCGAGGCTTACGGCAAGGGCTTTACCAATGCGGCCTGCGGCGCGATGGTGAGGTCCAGTTATCATGCGGACGAACAGGCGGCCGAGGCTTTGCGCGAGCAGAGTAAGGTTTCGGCCTGCAGTCATCATTGAGTGTGTGGGGAGGATGGTATGGAGATTCTGCCTTTTCAGAACCATGTGGCGGCAAGGATGCTGGTCAATACGGACGGCGAAACGATTGCGGCGGACGCGCTTTTTGCGCGGACGGCAAACGGTTATTGGATAGCCTGGCAATATGACGGCCGCGCGGCCTTGCTGCCCCCCGGCACGCCCGAGGGCGAACCCTGCTTTTGGGTGGAGGGTGCGGCGGATTTGGCCGCTTTGGCCGCCCTGGTGGAACAGGGGGCGTTTGATGCTTTGGATGATGATTTGGACGGCGGCGATGATGTTTGGGAGGAGGCCGGCTGCGGCTGCGGGTGTCATCACGGCCATGGTTGATTGGGGAGGGAAGGGGAACTTAATCCGCCCTGGGTTTTGACGCTGCGGGGCAAGGTGGAAATTCGGCAAAGGATGGGATGGATTAAGGGTAATTTGATGTTTTCGGCCGTCTGAAAGGCATTTCAGGCGGCCTTGACATTTTCCGCCCCGCCCTCAATCGGAAAAACAATGTTCGGCGGCGGGGAAGGTTTTGTCTTTGACCTCGCGCACATAAGCCTTGACGGCGGATTGGATGTCGGGCTGTCCCCGCATAAAGTTTTTGACGAACTTGGCGGTTTTGCCGGGGAAGATGCCCAACATATCGTGCATCACCAAAACCTGCCCGTCGCAATCTACACCCGCGCCTATGCCTATGGTGGGGCAGGAGACGGATTGCGTAACCCGTTTGCCCAAAGCGGCGGGTACGCATTCCATCAGAATGACGGCCGCACCGGCTTTTTCGTGGGCGGCGGCATCGTTGAGCAGGGCTTGAGCCTTATCGCCCTTGCCTTGAACCTTGTAGCCGCCGAAGGCGTGGACGGACTGCGGGGTAAGGCCGATATGGGCGCAGACCGGTATGCCGCGCAACTGCAAAAATTCCGTGGTTTCGGCCATCCACACCCCGCCCTCCAGCTTGACCATGTGCGCGCCTGCGGCCATCAGTTCGGCGGCGGCGGCGAAGGCCTGTTCCTTGCTTTGCTGGTATGCGCCAAAGGGCAGGTCGGCCACAACCATGGCGTTTTTGCTGCCTCGCGCGACGGCGGCGGTGTGGTAGCACATATCGCGCAGGGTAACGGGCAGGGTGGAGCTTTGCCCCTGCACGGTCATCCCCAGCGAATCGCCCACCAACAGCACATCCACGCCCGCCTCGTCCATCAGGGCGGCGAAACCGGCTTCATAGGCGGTGAGCATGGCGATTTTTTCGCCATCCGCCTTCATCTTTTTCAGTGTGTTTATGGTAATCATATCGTGTGTTCCTCTTGGTGCGGAAGATGGTGTAGGCCGATTCGTCAATTATCGCGGATGTCCAGATAATAACGCGTACCCTGCATATTGTTGATGGTGTCTATAAGCAGTTGGAAATGCCCCTTGTCGTTGGCAAAATCCATGCGGTCGTTGTTGATGGTGAGCAGGGGGGAATTTTCGTAACTGCTGAAAAATTTCCAATATTCGTTGTTCAGCGTGTTCAAATATCCCTCGGGAAAGAGTTTTAGGCGGCCCGTGTCCGCAGGGTCGCGCTGCAGGCGTTTTTTCACGGCCTCGTCCGACATTTGCAGGTAGATGACCAAATCGGGAACAGGCATGACGGGCATGATTTTTTCCTTTATCTGCCAATACAGCAACTGTTCGTTGGCGGTCTCCTCGTCCTTTAAGGCGACGGGGACGAAAATACTGTCTTTTTCCAACAGGAAGTCGGCTATGATGCAGCCGTCAATTTCGTCTTCCCTGTCTATGGTCGCTATGGATTCGCTGCGCCTGAGCAGGAAGTAGAGTTCCGAAGCCAGCGCGTGATTGGCGGTATTCAGGTAAAAGCGTTCAAGGAAAGGGTTTTTTTTGTCTTGTTCGAGTAGGACGTTGGTGTTGAAGTATTCGGCCAGGCGGCGGGCCAGGCCGGTTTTCCCGCTGCCTATCATGCCCTCTATCACTATATACTTGTATTTCATAAATTCCCCGTAGTATTGTGCTGCTGCTGTTTGAGAAATTTTCGAATGGTTACATATTTTAGCGTTTTTTGCAGCTTTTACAGGGTGTTTTTTACGCAACACCGTCCTACAGTGTGGCTTTTCAGACGGCCGGGCCTATGAGCGACATACCCTCAGTGCCCAGCATCAGGGCGTTTTCCTGCGCGGAGGGCATCTCCTTGCCCAACAGGAAGCCCGGGGCGATGTCGGCCAGGGGGCGCATGACGAAGGCGCGCAGTCGGGCGCGGGGGTGGGGGAGGGTGAGTTTGGGGTCGCCGCTGTGTATACCGTCATAATCTATAATGTCCAAATCCAGCGTGCGCGGGGCATTGGGAAAACTGCGGCGGCGGCCGAACAAAGCCTCGGTATCCTGCAGCAGCCCGAGCAGCCCGGCGGCATCCAGGCGGGTTTCGACAATGGCGACGGCATTGATGAAGTCGGGCTGCCGCGTATAACCCACGGGGGCGGTGCGGTACAGGGGGGAGAGCGTCAGCGAAAGCATTTCCGGATGGCGGGCCAGCCGTTCGGCCGCTTGGCGCACGGTTGTTTCGGACGCGCCCAAATTGCTGCCCAAGGCGATGACGGCGGTATGTAAATTTTTTTGCATGGGGGATATGGTTTAAAAAACAATTTGTTCTTTGCGGTTGAGCAGGAAGCCGTGGTGCAGGAGGTTGGTGCAATAAAGGCCGTCTTGGCGGCTGACGCACCGCCAACTGCCGTTCCTGACGGTTTCGTTATAGGGCAGGACAGGCTGCGTGCGGGCAAACGGATAATCGCCCACACATTTCATTTCAACCTTCCCCTCGGCGGGCAAATGGAAAAATCCGCCCCAAGACAAGCGGCAGTCCGGGGGTTGGGGCAATGCGGGTTCGCCGTCGCGTTCTTTGACGTAGCAGGAAAGACCCCCTTCGTCCCCGCTGCAAACAATATTGCCGCTGGGGGTTTTAAATTCGGTCGGGGCATCCTGCCCGTCCGCGCTTTGGGCGTATACCCCCCATGCCGCAGACATGATGATTGCGGATAATATGATTTTGCCTTGCATCAGGACATCCTTATCGGTTTGGTCTATTCGGTTGGATTGTTATTGGATTTTCGGGGTTTGCGGGTGCGGGGTTTGCGGCGGCGTTTGGCGGGTGCGCCGGCCGGTTTTGCATTTTCCTCCCGAATCATGGCCTCGCGCCCCGCCTGGTCGGCCTGTTGGAATCGCTGCCACCAGTCGGCCCATTCCTGGTCGGCCTGCCCGAACCTGGCGCGCAAAAGGAGGAAGTCGTAGGCGGCGCGGAACTGCCCCTGCGCCAGCAGGCGGAAGGGGCGTGTGCCGCGCCGGTTTTCGAACTGGGGCTGGAGTATCCAAATCCCGTGCATGGTGGCGGCGAATTTTTGCGGCACGCCCCAGCCTTTTTCCATGCCCTCGCGCAGTTCCGCCACAGCCTGAGTCAGCGCCGGGGTAGGTTTTGCGCCGTGCCGGAGGTGTTTTTGCCAAAGGGTGTCGAGGTTGTCCCACATCAGGCAGGCCAATATGAAGCCGACCGATACCGATTTACCCTCGCGCATACGCTGGTCGGTTTCTTTTAGCGCGGTGACGACGAGGTCGGGCTGTTTGCTGCGGGAAGCCTGCAGCATGGTGTCCAACAGGGGGTGTACCGGGGAATGGATGTCCAAGTTGCGGAATTGTTCCAGGCAGCGGCGCGAGTAGCCGGACATCAGGATTTTCAAGATTTCGTCAAACAGGCGGGCGGAGGGTTCGTTTTTCAGGCAGCTTATGCAGTTCGGTATGGGGGCGGCGGTTTGGTCGTCTATGGAAAAACCCAGTTTGGCCGACAGGCGGATGGCGCGCAGGATGCGGACGGGGTCTTCGCGGTAGCGTTCGGCGGGGTTGCCTATGATGACCAGGCGGCGGGCGAGGATGTCGCTTACGCCGTTGTGGAAATCGGTGATTTGCCCCGTGGATGGGTCGTAATAAAGGGCGTTGCAGGTGAAGTCCCGCCTTTGCGCGTCTTCGGCCAGCGTGCCGTAGCTGTTGTCCCTCATGATGCGCCCCTGCTCGTTTTGCACGGTTTCCCCGCCGCTGCGGAAGGTGGTTACCTCTATGGTTTCGCGGCCCATGATGACGTGGACGATGGGGAAACGCCGGCCTATGATGCGGCTGCGCCTGAAAACGGCGCGGATTTCGGAGGGCGTGGCATTGGTGGCGACATCGTAGTCTTTGGGCGTTGCCCCTATCAGCAGGTCGCGGATCGCGCCGCCGACAATATAGGCCTCGTAACCGGCTTTTTGCAGGTCGGTTACGGTTTTGCGGGCGGCCGAAGCGATATGCCCGGCGTTGATGCGGTGTTGCTCTTGCGGGATGGTTTGTTTGGCAGGTGTTTGGGTTTTGCCCTTGGTTATTTTGTGCCAGATTTTTTTTAACATGGGGTTTCTGTTTGTGTGCGTCCGCCCGAAAAGGCGTTTCGGGCGGATAGGGTTGTCGGGGGCATGGCCGTGTGCCCGCAGCCGTGCCGTTTGGCGGTTGTCATATGTTAGCAAAACCGCGCGGGTTTGGAAAATGCCGGGGTTGCCGTTTCGGGGCGGCGGCTATTGCGCGTTTTTGTTTTCGTCCCGCAGCTGGCGGCGCAGGATTTTGCCCACGTTGGATTTGGGCAGTTCGTCCCTAAACTCTATGATGCGCGGTACTTTGTAGGCGGTCATTTCGCTGCGGCAGTAGGCTATGAGTTCTTCGGCGGTAAGGCCGGGGTCTTTTTTGACGACGAAGAGTTTTAAGGCCTCGCCTGTTTTTTCGCTGTTTATGCCTATGCAGGCCGCCTCCAGTACTTTGGGGTGGGAGGCGGCTATGTCTTCGACTTCGTTGGGGTAGACGTTGAAGCCTGAAACGACTATCAGGTCTTTTTTGCGGTCTACCAGTTTGAACCAGCCTTTTTCGTCCATGACGGCGATGTCGCCCGTGGCCAAAAAGCCGCGTTCGTCCATGACTTTGGCGGTTTCTTCGGGTTTTTGCCAGTAGCCTTGCATGATTTGCGGGCCTTTTATCCACATTTCGCCGGGTTCGCCTTGGGGGACTTCTTGTCCGGCGGGGTCGCGCAGTTCGACTTCGGTGGAGGGCAGGGGCAGCCCTATGCTGCCGGTGTAGGCGGGGATGTTCAGGGGGTTGCAGCATACGCCCGGGCTGGCCTCGGTTAAGCCGTAGGCTTCGACTATGGGGCCGCCGGTGATTTCCTTCCATTTTTCGGCCACGGCCTTTTGTGTCGCCATGCCGCCGCCCAAGGTGAGTTTCAGGCCGGAGAAGTCTATTTCGGCAAAATCGGGGCGGTTCACCATGCCGTTGAACAGGGTGTTTACGCCGACAAAGACGTTGATTTTGTTTTTCTTCATGTCTTTGATGAAGGATTTGGCGTCGCGCGGGTTGGTAATCAGCAGGATTTTCGAACCGGCCTGGGTGAATATCATCAGGTTTACGGTCAGGGCGAAGATGTGGTAAAGCGGCAGGGCGGCGGTTACGGTTTCCTGTCCGGGGGTGATGAGGTTCTTTATCCATTCGGCCGCCTGCTGCATGTTGGCGCATATGTTGCCGTGGCTCAATACCGCGCCTTTGGCCACGCCCGTCGTGCCGCCGGTGTATTGTAAAAAAGCGGTGTCTTGGCGGGTGATGGCGACGGGGGCGAAGTTGTGCGCCGCGCCCTGTTTCAGTGCGGCCTTGAAGGGGATGGCTTCGGGAATGCGGTATTCGGGGACGAGTTTTTTGATGTTCCTTATGATGAAATTGACGATGAAGCCTTTGATGCAGCCCAACAGGTCGCCCGCGCCGGTGGTTATGACGTGCCGCACGGCAGGGGTTTTGGGCAGTACGGCCTCTAGGGTGTTGGCGAAGTTTTCCAAAACGATGATGACGGACGCGCCGCTGTCTTTGAGCTGGTGTTCGAGTTCGCGCGGGGTGTAGAGGGGGTTGGTATTGACTACGGTCATGCCCGCCATTAATGCGCCAAACAGGGCAACGGGGTATTGCAGGATGTTGGGCATCATGATGGCGACGCGTTCGCCGCGCGGCAGTTTCAATACGTTTTGCAGGTAGGAGGCGAAGTTTTGCGCCAGTTTTGCGGTTTCGGCGTAGCTTAGGGTTTTGCCCATGTTTTCGAAGGCGGGCCGCCCGCCGAATTTGGCCGCGCTTTGTAAAAATACGTCGGGGACGGATTGGTACAGGGTTTCGTCTATTTGGGTTTTTACGCCTTCTTCATAGCTTTGCAGCCAGATTTTTTCCATGAGGTTTGAACCTTTCTCAGTTTGTTAGGCAGCCGCCCAAACGGTGTTTTCAGGCGGTTTTTTCGGATACGGCCTCGTTTCCGGTAACAATCAGCGGTTTGTCGGTGGCGGTAATTATTCCGCCTCCCAGGCAGATATCGCCGCCGTAGAGTACGGCGGACTGGCCGGGGGTAACTGCCCATTGCGGTTCGTCAAAGACGAGTTCGGCGGTGTCGTCATCAAGATAATGCAGTTCGCAAGGGGCGTCGGCCATTCGGTAGCGGGTTTTGCAGGTGTAACGGCCGGGCTTGGGGCGTTCGGGCAGGGTGAAGCTCAAGTCGTTCATTACCAGGCTGTCTGTATAAAGCAGCGGGTGGTCGTGGCCTTGGACGACGATCAGTTCGTTGTTGGCCAAATCTTTGCCGGCGACAAACCACGGTTCGCCCGCGCCGCCTATGCCCAGCCCTTTGCGCTGGCCTATGGTGTAGAAGGTCAGGCCGAGGTGTCCGCCTACGGTTTTGCCTTCGGGCGTAACCATTTTGCCGCTGTGTGTCGGCAGGTATTTTTGCAAAAATTCGCGGAACGGGCGTTCGCCTATGAAGCAGATGCCGGTGCTGTCTTTTTTGGCGGCGGTCGGCAGTTTGAATTCGGCGGCGATGCGGCGTACTTCGGGTTTTTCCAAGCTGCCCAGCGGAAAGACGGCGCGTTCGAGCTGGAAGGGTTGGAGGCGGTAGAGGAAGTAGCTTTGGTCTTTGTTGGTATCCAGGCCTTTGAGCAGGTAATGCACGCCGTTGCGGATTTCCTTGCGCGCGTAGTGGCCGGTGGCGATTGCGTCCGCGCCTTGTTCCAAGGCGTAATCCAAAAAGCATTTGAACTTAATTTCGGCGTTGCACAATACGTCGGGATTGGGGGTGCGGCCCGCGCTGTATTCTTTGAGAAAGTAGGCGAATACTTTGTCTTTATACTGTGCGGCGAAATTGACGATGTCTATGTCTATGCCGAGGATGTCGGCTACGGCTATGGCGTCGAAGGAGTCTTGTTTGATGCTGCAATATTCGTCGTTGTCGTCGTCTTCCCAGTTTTGCATGAATACGCCGCGCACGCTGCGCCCCTGCCGTTTGAGCAGGGCGGCGGTTACGGAGGAATCGACGCCGCCGGAAAGGCCGACGATGATGTTTTGCGGTGCGTGGTTGGGATTTTTGTTCATGAAAGGGCGGGAAGGATGCGGGAAGGGGCGGATTTTATCATGTTTCCCCATGCTATGACGGGTATGCCTTGTCGGGGGCATGGTTTAAACTTAAACCGCATGGGGCAAATGAACGAACGGGGGTTTTCAGACGGCCGGGCCGTCTGAAAACCGTTTAGGGCTGTTGCGGGGATGAAAGGTCTTGCAGTTGCTTTTCCGCATCTTGGACGGCTTTTTCCAAACCGGCTATCCGTTCCAGATATCTTACATAATTGCGCTCATTGCCGTAACGCACCTTGCGGCCTTCCTCCAAAGCCTTTTGCGCCTCCTGCAGCCTGGCCTTGGCCGCCTCTATCTGCTTCGGGTCGGCCGTATTGGCGGCGTTGGCGGGGGCTTGGGCGGTATCGGCCGGCGGGGTTGGGGTATACCGCGAAGGGGAGGGTTTTACCGAAGTATAAATGGCCGGACGGCCGAGGTCGCCCTGGGTGCAGTTCGCACCGTTGGCGGGGGTTTGGGTATAGGTGATGCGGCCGGAGGCATCTTTGCAGGTATAAACCGCCGCAGCGGCGGAAAACGGGATGCCCAGCAGCAGGGCGGATAAAACAGCGGCTTTCATTGGTGGACTCCTTATCATCTGCCTATGATATTTACATTGGCGGACTTTAACGCCAAACATAAAGGATGACAAGCAATATAGAGCCGATAACGATATTTCCAAGCACGATTGCCGTCCACCGCCTTCTTTTCGGCGGCCCTTTCCCATAGGCGGGACGTTGCCTGATGACGAAAAAGAAGGGCGATAGCAAAACGGAAACGGCGGAAATCAGGACTATGGCGGCATAATAGGCTTTTTCCGGCGGCATGGAGGAACATCTTTAATATGGACAAAGGCGGCAAAAAAAACCGCCGGGGCAAACCGGCAGTTTCCGATACGGTTACAGCAAATGGGCTATGCCCGCCTTTTCGTCTTCCAACTCTTTGAGCGTGGCATTGATGCGCTCGCGGCTGAAATCATCGATTTCCAAGCCTTCCACCAATTTATATTTGCCGTTTTCACAAATGACCGGGAAGCCGAACACCGTACCCTCGGGAATACCGTAAGAACCGTCGGAGGGGATGCCCATGGTTACCCATTTGCCGTTTGTGCCCAACACCCAGTCGCGGATGTGGTCTATGGCGGCATTGGCGGCCGATGCGGCGGAAGACAGGCCGCGCGCCTCGATAATGGCTGCGCCGCGTTTGCCTACCGTGGGCAGGAAGACATTGGCATTCCAGTCCGGGTCGTTAATCATATCCTTCACACTCTGGCCGCCTATGGTGGCGAATCGGTAATCGGCATACATGGTGGGCGAATGGTTGCCCCAAACGCACAGCTTCTCGATTTGCGAAACGGGCTTGCCGGTTTTTTCGGCCACCTGGCTCAAGGCGCGGTTGTGGTCGAGGCGCAACATGGCGGTGAAGTTTTCGGAAGGCAGGTCGGGGGCGGACTTCATGGCAATGTAGGCATTGGTGTTGGCCGGGTTGCCGACCACCAGCACTTTGACGTTGCGGTCGGCCACCTTGTTCAGGGCCGCGCCCTGCACGGTGAAGATGGCGGCATTGGCCTGCAGCAAATCGGCGCGCTCCATGCCTTTGCTGCGCGGGCGCGAACCGACCAAAATCGCGATTTGCGCGTCTTTGAAGGCGGTTTCGGGGTCGTCCGTGGCAAACATGCCGGCCAAAAGCGGGAAGGCGCAGTCCTGCAGTTCCATCATCACGCCTTTGACGGCGTTTTGCGCCTGCGGCAAATCCAGCAGCTGCAGGATGACGGGCTGGTCTTTGCCCAGCATCTCGCCGCTGGCGATGCGGAACAGCAGGGCGTAACCGATTTGGCCGGCAGCGCCGGTTACTGCGACACGAACGGGTGATTTCATACCAAAATTCTCCATCTTTGCAGGCTTGTTCGAAGCCCGGGTTGGTCGGGCCGAAACGTTTTTTGTTTCGGGCTTAATGAGTTTACTTGATTGAATATCGGAAAATCAAGCGGAAAACCGGATATTTGTAATTTTATGTAGTAATCAAGGGTTTGTTGCAATTTGGAAAACCGCCGGGGCAGCCGGTACGCGCTTTTGATAAAAATTCTTAAAAATCAAATAATAAGCATTATCCGCAAAAACGGCGCGAAAATTTATCCCCTTGTTTGGCCTGAATAAAATCAGATTAATTACTGATAATAGTTTTTATTTGTAATGAAAGTGTAAAAACAGATTAAAAAAATGGCGGCAAAGACTATTCAAGCGGTTTCAAACAGGGTAAATTACACGGCGGCGTAACCCGGTGTAGCGTTTTTTGCCGGATTACTCGTGTTTTGAGAAAAATTATTGTCATAAGAGGGATTGGAATGCAGACGAAAAAACGACCTGTGTTTCTGGATTTGCAGGTGCTGGTCAGACACCTGCCCGTGCCGGGAATAGTCTCTATCCTGCACCGTGCCAGCGGTGTCATTCTGTTTTTGATGGTGCCCGTTTTGCTGTGCCTGCTCGAAGGTTCGCTAAGCAGCGGGGAGAGCTTTGCCGCCTACCGCGAATTTGCCGGCAACGCCCTGGTCAAACTGGTTTTGATCGGCGTGTTGTGGGCGTTTTTGCACCATTTGTGCGCCGGCATACGCTTTTTGTTATTGGACGCGCACAAGGGCTTGGAACTGGCCGTCTGCCGGATGACGGCCAAAATCGTCTTGGCCGTTTCCCTTTTCCTGACTTTGGTTTTGGGGGTGGCGTTATGGTAGACCGCAAATTGGCCGGCGCGCATTACGGCCTTAGGGATTGGGCGGCGCAGCGCATAACCGCCGTGGTCATGATAGCCTATACGGCGGTGTTCTTCCTGTTTTTGCTGGGTATGGCCGGGGCGGAGGATTATGCCCAATGGCAGGCCTTCTTCGGCAAGACCTGGGTGAAGGTGTTTACCCAAACCACCCTGTTCGCCCTGCTGTTTCACGCCTGGGTCGGCATCCGCGATTTGTGGATGGACTATATCAAGCCTTTCGGTCTGCGCCTGTTTTTGCACAGTGCGACTATAGTCTGGCTGGTGATGTGCGCCGCCTATTCGTTCAAAGTCATTTGGTAAAGGAGTAGTGTGAATGAGTTTTCCTATCCGTAAGTTTGATGCCGTGATTGTCGGCGGCGGCGGGGCGGGGCTGCGTGCCGCACTGCAACTTTCCAAGGCGGGCATCAATACCGCCGTGTTGTCCAAAGTGTTCCCCACCCGTTCGCATACGGTTGCCGCACAGGGCGGTATTTCGGCCTCGCTGGGCAATGTGCAGGAGGACCGTTGGGACTGGCATATGTACGATACCGTGAAAGGGTCGGACTGGCTGGGCGACCAGGACGCGATTGAGTTTATGTGCCGCGCCGCGCCCGAGGCGGTCATAGAGTTGGAACACATGGGTATGCCCTTCGACCGCGTGGAAAGCGGCAAAATCTACCAGCGTCCCTTCGGCGGCCATACCGCCGAACACGGCAAGCGCGCCGTGGAAAGGGCCTGCGCCGTGGCCGACCGTACCGGCCATGCCATGCTGCACACGCTTTATCAGCAGAATGTCCGCGCCAATACGCAGTTTTTTGTCGAATGGACGGCACTGGACCTTATCCGCAACGAAGATGGCGACGTGGTCGGTGTAACGGTGATGGAGATGGAAACCGGCGATGTCTATATCTTCCATGCCAAGGCGGTGTTGTTCGCTACAGGAGGCGGCGGCCGTATTTATGCCTCTTCCACCAATGCCTTTATGAATACGGGCGACGGTTTGGGTATCTGCGCCCGTGCGGGCATCCCTTTGGAGGATATGGAGTTTTGGCAGTTCCATCCCACGGGCGTGGCGGGTGCGGGCGTGCTGATTACCGAGGGCGTGCGCGGCGAGGGCGGTATTTTGCTGAATGCGGACGGCGAACGCTTTATGGAGCGTTACGCGCCTACGGTGAAGGATTTGGCCTCCCGCGACGTGGTTTCCCGCGCGATGGCGATGGAGATTTACGAAGGGCGCGGCTGCGGCAAGAACAAAGACCATGTGCTGTTGAAAATCGACCATATCGGTGCGGAAAAGATTATCGAGAAACTGCCCGGCATCCGCGAGATTTCGATTCAGTTTGCGGGCGTGGACCCGATTAAGGACCCGATTCCGGTCGTGCCGACCACGCATTATATGATGGGCGGCATCCCGACCAATTACCACGGCGAGGTGGTCATTCCCAAAGACGGCAATCCGGAAGTCCCGGTAAACGGCCTGTATGCGGCGGGCGAATGCGCCTGTGCCTCGGTGCACGGGGCCAACCGTTTGGGTACGAATTCGCTGCTGGATTTGGTGGTGTTCGGCAAGTCGGCCGGCGACAGTATGATACGCTACATCCAAACCCACAAGGATTGGAAGCCGCTGCCCGAAAATGCGGGCGAATTTACGCAAGGCCGCCTGAACCGCTTAAACGGGCAGGAACAGGAGGGCGGCGAAAATGTGGACGCATTGCGCGGCGAACTGCAGCGCACCATCCAGCTTCATGCCGGCGTGTTCCGCACCGACAAGATTCTGCAGGAGGGCGTGGAAAAGGTATTGAAGCTGTATGAGCGCGCGAAAAACACCTATATCAACGACAAGAGCCAGATATGGAACACGGCGCGGATTGAGGCTTTGGAATTGGATAATCTGATGGAGGTGGCCAAGGCGACGATTATCGCGGCGGAGGCGCGCAAGGAATCGCGCGGGGCGCACGCTTCGGACGACCACCCCGACCGGGATGACGAAAACTGGATGAAGCACTCGCTGTTTTATACCGCAGACAACCGTTTGAGCTACAAACCCGTCCACACCGAGCCGCTGACCGTGGAATATATCAAACCGGCCAAACGGGTTTATTAAGGAACACGCAAAATGGAAAAAATCCGATTAAAGGTGTACCGCTACAATCCCGATGCGGATGCCAAGCCGTACATGAAAGATTACGAACTGGAAATCGAGCCTACCGATGTCAAGCTGCTGGATGCGATTATGAAGCTAAAGGCGCAGGACGACAGCTTGTCCTTCCGCCGCTCCTGCCGCGAGGGGATTTGCGGTTCGGACGGTATGAACATCAACGGTAAAAACGGCCTGGCCTGCCTGACCGACATCCGCAGTTTGAAACAGCCCATCGTGTTGCGCCCGCTGCCCGGACTGCCCGTGGTGCGCGACCTGATTGTGGACATGACGCAGTTTTTCAAACAATATCACTCCATCAAGCCCTATGTGGTCAATGACACGCCCACCGACCCTTTGAAGGAACGTTTGCAGTCTCAGGAAGAGCGCAAGGAATTGGACGGCCTGTACGAGTGCATTTTGTGCGCCTGCTGTTCGACCGCCTGCCCGTCTTTCTGGTGGAATCCCGATAAGTTCGTCGGCCCGTCCGGCCTGCTTAACGCCTACCGCTTCATTGCCGATACGCGCGATACGATTACAAACGAACGCTTGGACAATTTGAACGACCCCTACCGTTTGTTCCGTTGCCACACCATTATGAACTGTGTGGATGTGTGCCCCAAACACCTGAATCCGACCCGCGCCATAGGCAAAATCAAAGAAGTGATGTTGAAACGGGCCGTTTAACATGGTAACTTTCGACGATACAGCAAAGCGGCGCATCCGCTTTCTGACACGCCGGGGACTGCTCGAGCTGGATATCCTGCTCGGGCGGTTTATGGCAACCGAATTCCAACGGCTTGGCGATGACGAGCTGGAGGTGTTTGTCGAAATTTTGGATTTGCCCGACCAGGATTTCCTGGCCTTGGCAAACGGGCAGAAAGAAACAGACAACCCCCGGTTCGCGCCGCTGCTGGATAAGATCAGGCGCTGCAAGGCCGTCTGAAAACCGTTTGATGCAGAAGAATAAAGGAGTAAGAGATGTCTAAATCACTTAAAGTGGAAATCGCGGGTAAGGAGACCATCGAATTACCGGTGTTGCAAGGCACATTGGGCAACGATGTCGTGGATATCCGGTCATTTACCAAAGCCAGCGGCATGTTCACCTTCGACCCGGGCTTTGTCTCAACCGCAAGCTGCGAGTCGAAAATTACCTTTATTGATGGTGATAAGGGCTATCTGTATTATCGCGGTTATCCCATAGAGCAGCTGGCCGAGCAGGGCGACTATCTGGAAGTCTGCTACCTGCTGATTTACGGCGAACTGCCTAATGCGGAACAAAAGAAACAATTCATGGATACGGTCATGCACCACACCATGCTTCACGAGCAGCTGACCTGGTTCTTTAGGGGCTTCCGCCGCGACGCGCACCCCATGGCCATGATGGTGGGCGTGGTGGGGGCCTTGTCCGCCTTTTATCAGGACAGCTTGGAAATTGCCGACCCCAAACACCGGGAAGTGGCGATTTTCCGCCTGATTTCCAAAATCCCGGCCATAGCGGCCATGTGTTACCGCTATTCCAACGGCCTGCCGTTTAATTTCCCCAGAAACAACCTTTCCTACACCGCCAACTTCATGCACATGATGTTTGCCACGCCCTGCGAGGAATATCAGCCCAACCCGGTATTGGTGCGCGCGCTGGACCGCATATTCATCCTGCATGCCGACCACGAACAAAACGCCTCCACCTCCACCGTTCGCCTGGCCGGTTCTTCGGGCGCGAACCCCTTTGCCTGCATAGCGGCGGGCATAGCCAGCCTGTGGGGGCCTTCGCACGGCGGCGCGAACGAAGCCGTGTTGAACATGCTGGACGAAATCGGCGACGTATCCAATGTGGCGGCCTTTATGGAAGGCGTGAAGGCGAAAAAATACCGCCTGATGGGCTTCGGCCACCGCGTATACAAAAACATGGATCCGCGCGCGGCCATCATGAAAAAAACCTGCGACGAAGTATTGCGCGAACTGGGCCTGGAAAACGACCCCAAATTCAAACTGGCCATGGAATTGGAAAAAATCGCATTGAACGACCCCTATTTCATAGAGAAAAAACTGTATCCGAATGTAGATTTCTACTCGGGCATAGTATTGTCGGCCTTGGGCATCCCCGTTTCCATGTTTACCGTCATCTTCGCCCTGGCGCGTACCGTGGGCTGGATTTCCCATTGGCACGAAATGATTTCCGACCCCGGCCAAAAAATCGGCCGCCCGCGCCAGCTGTATACCGGTTCGCCGCGCCGCGACTACGTCCCCGTGGACAAACGCTAAACATTCCGGCCAAACCGGCAAAGCGGGCATATGCCCGCTTTTTCCGCTTAT
>JAUMUU010000110.1 GCA_030530545.1 Neisseria sp.
TGCAAAAACGGGTTAAACGCAATTTCCCACAAAAAGCCGTCCGGGTCGGCGATATAGCCGCTGTATCCGCCCCAAAACACCTTCTGCGGGGCTTTGACCACCTTCGCGTTTTTCTCGGCAAAAATGGCAAACAGCGCGTCCACTTCGGCTTCGCTGCCGACGTTGTGCGCCAGCGTGAAACGCGGAAAACCGCCGTCCTGCGGCGACAGACTAGCGTCTTGTGCCAAGGCTTCTTTGCCGAACAAGGCGAGCAGCAGCGCGTTTCCCGTTGGGAAAATGCAATGTTTTCATCAAAATTTCCTTAATGGTTGAAACCCCGCCCTTCAGGGCGGTAGAATTTGGGTTTATTTGGGAGGGGTGTAACCCCTTCCAAATCAGGGCGGCACACAGGGCTGCGCCTTATGTGCGGCCCTGTGTGTTGAAACATAAAATTTCCTTTGATTTCCGGTTTGCAGGCCGGGCATCAATGCCCGGCTTATCGGCTATTTGAAAACCAAGCCCGCCTACGGCAGCGCGACGGGACGGCCGTTGGCGGGGTGGGGGATGATGTTCATCTCCACGCTGTAAATCTCCTTCAACACATCCGCCGTCATGATTTCAGACGGCCTGCCCGACAGCAGCAGCCGTCCCTGTTTGAGCGCGACCAGTTCGTCGCAATACTGCGCCGCCAGATTGATGTCGTGTATCACAATCACCACCCCCAGCCCCAAATCGCGCGACAGCTTCTGCACCAGCGCCATCACTTCTATCTGGTGGGCGATGTCCAGCGCGGCCAGCGGCTCGTCCAAGAGCAGGAAGCGGCTTTGCTGCGCCAGACACATCGCCAGCCAGATGCGCGAACGTTCGCCGCCCGAAAGCGTATCGACAATCTGTCCGGCGAAATTTTCCGTGTGCGTCAATTGGAAGGCCCGGTCCACCGCCTGCCGGTCGGCGTCGCCCGCGCGCCCCAAAAGGCCGCTCCACGCATAACGCCCCATAGACACCAGTTCGCGCGCGGTCAGCGCGGTGGCGGCGGGCAGGTGTTGCGGCAGGTAGGCGGTTTCCTTGGCATATTCGCGGGCGGAAAAACCGTAAATATCACGCCCGTCGAGCAGGATTTGCCCCGAAGCGGGACGGTGCTGGCGGGTGAGCAGTTTGAGCAGCGTGGACTTGCCCGAACCGTTGTGCCCGATTAAACCGTACACCTTGTTCGGCGAAAAAGAGACGTTGATATCGTGCAGCAGCGTGCGGCCGGGCACGGCGAAGGCGGCGTTTTGGATTTGGAACACGTTTCAGGCGGCCTTTCGAAAAATCAAAACAAAGACAGACACAAAAAAGCGGCGGTTGCCCCGCCGGAACACGCCATTATAAACCATAACCATTATTATCGGCTTGAAAACCCGCACAACACGCCCCGCCCGCCCCTCAAACGGCCTGCCGCGACAGCAACTCATAAAACATCAGCGTCATACGGTAAGTCAAAACCAAAATCGCGAACATCCCGAGCAGCACAATGGCAAACCACAGCCAAAAAGCCGTTAAAACATGTTTCTTGCGGACCCTGGCCACATAGTCCCGGGCATGGGCATACTGCCTTACCCGGCGCAACTCGGCCAAATGCCTCATCACCATCATACCGATTTTCCGCTTGGACCTATCATAAAAAACAGACGCGGCCGCAACGGCGGCATAAAGCGCGAGCAGCGCGAAAGGCGCGGCGGCGGCCCAAGGCCTCCATCCCCCCTCGCGCCCTTCCGCCATAGACATCAGCGCGGCAAGCGAGAGCAAGACCACGACGGGCGAAAAATTTTTAACAAATTCCAAATATTCCGCACGGATTTGCCAAATAATCGCAAACAACAACCTCATCAAAACCACCTTAAAACTTAAAACCCCGCCATTTGGAGTAGGGCGGCCTATGGATTTTTGCGCCTCCGCCCCCATACTCAAACAACCCGGCAAGAGAAAAAATACCGTATGCGGGTTAGGCATACCGCGAATCATAGCGGATTAAAGTAAATTAAATTTAAACCAGTACGGCAAGGCGCGCCCGCCAACACCGCATCATTGCAATTTTAATCCGCCATAAAAAGACCCGACCGAAATCCGCACCTAACTGATACAGAAAGATCAAACCAGGCCTTATCATGTCCAAAGCCAAAACCGTCATCGTCAGAACCCTTCTTACACTCACCGTCCTAACCGCCGTAGCCGCCGCCTCAGGCTACGCCTTCTACACCTTACACCCCGTATTCGGCGGCCGGCCCGATGCGGCAAGCATGGCCAAAATCCGCGCATCCAAAGCCTTTAACGGCAGCAGGTTTGAAAACCTAGAACCCACCCCCCTGATAACGTCCCAAGAACAGCCATCCCTTATAGAATGGGGCTGGAAAATGCTCAACCCCCCGCCGGGCAAACACCCTGCCGCGCCCCTGCCCTCCCTGCCCCTGGATTTGGCACAGTTCAAAGAACACAGCGCGGCCTGGCTGGGACACTCCACCGTCTTATTCCGCAACGGCGGCCAAACCTTCATCACCGACCCCGTTTACTACCGCGCCTCGCCCGTGCCCTTCACCGGCCGGCCATTCGCCATGACCCATACCCCCGCCGTGGCCGAACTGCCCGAAATCGATGCGGTACTGATTTCCCACGACCACTACGACCACCTGGACTACCGCGCCATCCGCGAAATCGATGCCAAAGCCAAACACTTCATCGTCCCCTTGGGCGTGAAGGCGCACCTGCAACGCTGGGGCATAGCCGACAGCAAAATCACCGAACTGGATTGGGAAGAACAAACCCAAATCGGCGGCGTACAAATCACCCTGGTCCCCGCCCGCCATTTCAGCGGCCGCACCTTGGAGCGCAACACCACCCTTTGGGGCGGCTATGTGGTCAAATCGCCCGACTATGCCGTCTATTTCAGCGCGGACAGCGGCTACGGCAGACACTTTGCCGACATCATCGCCCAATACGGCCCCTTCGACTTCGCCATGATAGAAAACGGCGCATACGGCCCGGGCTGGGCGCTGATTCACGAAACCCCCGAACAAGCCGTCAAAGCCGCCGCAGACGTAGGCGCGAAACGCGTGCTGCCCATCCACTGGGGCAAATTCGACCTTGCCGACCACGGCTGGAAAGACCCCATAGAACGCTTCAGCCGCGCCGCCTACGAACGCTACCTGCAAACCGCCACACCGAAAATCGGCCAAATCTTCCAAATGGACGGCGAACTGCCGCAGGAAAAATGGTGGGAAGGGCTGGAATAAGGCAATATATAGTAGATTAAAATAATTAAAATAAAAAATCCCTGACTATCGGCCTTCCCGCGCAGGCGGGAAGGCCGGTATAGGCAGTTCTTATTTAAATTTACTATAGTAAATTAAAATAAAAATGAGACAAGGCAAAAACGAGAGCAGTGTACGGATGATACATAAGGGCGTTGCCGCCTTGTCTTATTTTTATTTGAATCCGCCATAATAACAGCCCGTAACATCAAAAAAACAGCCCGAAACCCGCACAAAGCAGATTTCAGGCCGTTTCACAACCTAAGCCCGGTCCTTAAAAGTCCACCGAAGCCGACAGCGAGAACGTGCGCGGCCCGCCCGCATTCAAATAACCGCTGCCCGGATAACCGCCCACCGAGGCCCAGTATTTGCGGTTGGCCACATTGTCCACGCGGGCACGGAAAGTCATATCGCGGCCGCCGACCTGCGCCTTATAACGCGCACCCAAATCAAAGCGCGTCCAACCGCCGACCTTGAGCGTGTTGGCCGCATCGGCATAGGACGAACCCGTATAAACCATGCGCCCGTCAAACGCCAGCCCCCTAACCCTAGGCACTTCCCATTCCGCGCCTATATTGGCTTGGGTTTTGGCAACGCCTATGGTCCGTTTGCCGTCCGTTGCCGAAGAGCCAGTGGATTTCTGCTTCGCATCCAGCAGCGTCAGGCCGCCGAGCAGCTTCACCCCACCGCCCACTTCGCCGTAAACCGTGATTTCCGCCCCCTGGTGGCGGTCCTTGCCCTCAGACGTAAAACGCGCGCTGGTGCTGCTTTGGGCCACATAGAGCGCGCGCGGCTTGTCGGTATGGAACAGAGCCAGCCCCGCGCCGAAACCGCCGCCCTCAAACTTCGCCCCGATTTCCTTCTGCTTGGAAACATAAGGCTTGAGCGACTCATTGGCATTGCTGACGGTATAAGTCCGGCCGTTGATAGTGGCAGACGAAGCGGCAGTCGCGCCCTGGCCCAGGCTTTCTATATAGTTGCCGTACACCGACCACTGCGGCGTGATGCGGTACACCACGCCGGCGGCCGGGCTGATGCGCGACTTCTTGTAATCTTCGGTGCGTAAGCCCGTATCGTAGGCATAACTCTCGTTATGCACCTGCTGCCAGCGCGCGCCCACCATGATTTGCAGCCGTTGGTCCAACAGGCCCAGCGTATCACCCAGCGCGAAACTGGTCAGGCGCGTCTTGCCCGTAACGGCCGGATTGCCCATATCGTTGCCCGAAAACATGGGGCTGGACGCGTCGGGCATGGGGTAATAAGACGGATGGTACAAATTGGTGGACAGCCTGTTGCCCCAGTCCATAATATAGGCGTTTTTGCGCGAAGACTGGAAGCGGTTGGCCGCCGCCACCCATTCGTGCCGCACAGGGCCGGTATCAAACTTGCCGCGCAGGCCGACTTCGCCCGTGTCTATCTTGTCCTTGCGCGCATTGTCGAAGCGGTAAACCGTGCCGTTGCCGTTGATATTGCCGACCGTCAGATTGGCCAGCACATTGTTTTCCTTGCTGCGGCGGAAACCGTAGGCGGCATAGGCGGTCAAATGTTC
The DNA here is from genome assembly GCA_030530545.1 of Neisseria sp. Lineage (GTDB taxonomy): Bacteria > Pseudomonadota > Gammaproteobacteria > Burkholderiales > Neisseriaceae > Neisseria. The sequence goes on from JAUMUU010000110.1 coordinate 4,816, forward strand.
GTTGAAGTCATATTCGCCGCGCAACGTGCCAAACCAGTCGCGCTCGTTGGAATACGTCCAAGGCTGGGCCCAGTTGGACGAAGCGTCGGGGGCGGCCGGCACGGCGGTCAGGCCGGAGAGCGTAACATTGGTGCGCGTGGCTTTGAGTTTGTTGTCCTGCCAGCCCAAATCGGCCGACAGGCGGGCGTTTTCTCCGCGCCAGTCCAGGCCGACATTGAACAGGCTCAGCTTGGCCTTCTCATCGTCCACGGCGGTTTTACCGTTGTGGTGCGCCGCATTGACGCGCACTCCGAATTCCTGATTAGCCCCGAAACGCCGCGCCACATCCGCCGCCAAACCGCCGCGCCTGCCCGCGCCGTAATTGGCCGTGATGCGGGTCAGCCCTTCGTTGGGCGCGCGTTTGGGCAATACCGACACCGTGCCGCCTATGTTGTTGCCGCCCGGCGCCATACCGTTCAAAAAGGCCGAAGCCCCGCGCTGCACCTCCACCCGCTCGAACAACTCCGTGGCGATATATTGGCGCGGCAGGATGCCGTAAAGCCCGTTGTACATGGTGTCGTCCGACTCGGCGGCGAAACCGCGTATGAAATACGATTCCTGAAAATTGCCATAACCGCGCGCGATGCGGACGGTAGGGTCGTTTTGCAACACGTCGCCCACGCTGCGCGCGTGTTTGTCCTGAATCAGCCTGTTGGTGTAGGCGGTATTGGAGAACGGGGATTCCAGATTGTTTTTGTTGCCCAAAATGCCCACGCGGCTGCCTCGCGCCACCTGCCCGCCCTTAAACGCCGGCGGCAGGCCGCCCTTGGACGCGTCGGCACTGGCGGTTACGGTTACGGTTTCCAATCCGCCGTCTTCTGCCGTTTCGGCCGCATCGGCGGCAAACACGGGGGATGCCGTTGCGACAGCAAGGCTGATTACGCTGATTTTGAAAGATAATTCAATCATTTATAAACCCATTGGGAAATTTGTGAAAAACGCGGGATTGTAAAAGATAATTTATATTAATTCAATTTTTTTACGGGGCGGCGCGCCCGGACAACCCGTTTGCCAATATTCCCTCATACGGTTCATTGCGCGCAGCGGTTTGGGAAACGGCATTCGGTGTTTTCAGTGCCTGGAAATATGGGTTTGGTTAGATATA
>JAUMUU010000111.1 GCA_030530545.1 Neisseria sp.
TGACGGCGTGGCCGAAGATAATCGGGTCGGACACCTTCATCATGGTGGCCTTCATATGCAGCGAGAACAATACGCCTTTTGCCTTCGCGTCTTTCACTTGTTCGGCAAGGAAGGAAAGCAGGGCTTTTTTGCCCATCACGGTCGCGTCTATGATTTCGCCCGCTTTCAGTTCCAGCGGCGCGCGCAGTTCTTTTTTGTTGCCCTGTTTGTCGGTGAACACGATGGACACGGAAGTCGCATCGGGTACGGTAACGGATTGTTCGTTATGGAAAAAGTCGCCGCTTTGCATGGTGGCGACGTGGGTTTTGGAGTCTTTCGCCCATGCGCCCATGCTGTGCGGGTGTTTTTTGGCAAAGTTTTTTACCGCTTTGGGGGCGCGGCGGTCGGAGTTGCCTTCGCGCAAAACGGGATTGACCGCGCTGCCTTTGATGCGGTCGTAGCGTTCGCGCACGGCTTTTTCTTCGTCGGTTTGCGGCTCGGCGGGATAATCGGGGACGGCAAAGCCTTTGGCCTGCAATTCTTTAATTGCGGCAGTCAGTTGCGGCACGGACGCGCTGATGTTGGGCAGTTTGATCACGTTTGCGTCGGGCTGTTTCACCAGTTCGCCCAATTCGGCAAGTGCGTCGGGCACGCGCTGCGCTTCGGCCAAGTATTCGGGAAACGCCGCCAGAATGCGGCCGGACAGGGAGATGTCGCTGGTTTTGACGGCTATACCGGCATGGCGGGCAAACGCTTGAATGACGGGCAGCAGTGAACGGGTCGCCAATGCGGGGGCTTCGTCGGTATGGGTGTAGATAATGGTGGCTTTACTGGTCATGGGATATTCTCTTGTAGGTTGGTTTTTCTTCTGTGGCGCAAGGCGGGATGCTTTGTGCCGGGTCATTATAACGGATTTGCCGTGTTTCCGCTGCAGCATGGCCTGCCTTGCCGTTTGCGCCGTGGTCGGGATGGGCGGCCATAGGGGCGGTTCAGTCTTTCAGCAGCAGTCGGGCAAACCAGATATTGAACGCCACGCCCACGGTTACGGTGATGCCGAAGGCGGCGACGGCGGGCGTGCCGCTCAGGGCGAGCAGAGCGAAGGAGACGGCGGTGGTGGCGGCGGCCAGCAGCATACCGCCCAGCCGCGCGGGCGCGCTGTGGCGGGCGGCTACGGCATAGACGGCGTAATCCACGCCTATGGCGGACACCAAAAGCAGGCCGAACATGGCGAACAGGCTGACGGGGATGCCCGCCCAGCCGAGGAAGGCGACGGTGCAGACGGCGGCCAAGAGCGGCACGGCGAGGATTTTGCTGCCGCGCTTCATGCCGAACATGCGCCACAACAGCAGCCAGGCCAGCGCGTAGGAGGCGAGTTTCAGCCATGCCGCCTGATTGCGCGTGTGGTGGAACAATTCGTTCAGGTGGGCGCGCTTGTCCGCCCAATGCACGCCCGATACGCTTTGCGCGGCGGCGCGGACGGCGGCTTCGTCCCGGATGCCGTTTAAGCGCACGACGGCGGCGAAACGGCCTTTTTCGGCTTCGCCCAAATACAGCGGCCGCCAGGCTTGCGCCAAATCGGTTGCTAATGCTTCGGAAAGCGTCAGCGGCGGCGCGGCGGCGGCTTCAAGCAGCGCGTTGCGTATGGTTTTGTGCGGAATGCCGATGTCGGCGAGTGCCTGGCGGCTTTCGGGCAGTTTGGCCAGTTCGCGCAGGCGGTTTTGCAGTTTTTGCTGTTCCGCCGCCGGCGAGATGAATTGGTCCAGCGATTGGAAGCCGGCCAGTTTGCCCTGTGCGGCCAAGGGTTGCAGGACGCGGCCGAGTTCGGCATTTTTCAGCAGCAGCGCGTCTTCGTCCGCCGCTTCGACGACGAGGTACTTGCCGCCGAAATCCGTGCCGCTCAATTCGCCGATTTGCCGCATTTGCGCCAGCATGTCGGAGGGCATGTTCACCCACTGGCCGATGTCGTCGCGCCAGTCGCCGCGCCACAGTCCGACCGCCAGCAACGCGCCGCCCAGCATCAGCCAGCCGCGTTTGTGCAGGCGGGTTTTCAGACGGCCCGCGAGGGCGTGCAGCCTTTCGGTCAGCGCGGCGAACGGCACGGGTTTGGCGCGGTAACGCCGAAACAGCGGCGGCAGCCACAATACCGTCGCGCAGAATGCGCCCGCCAGCGCGAAGCCGGAAAACACGGCGGTTTGGCGCAACACGGGCAGCGGCGTGAACCACAGCAGCGCGTAGCCCAGCACCGTAATCAGGAGGCTGACGGCGAAGCTGGGCAAAACGTGTCTCATCGCCGGCTCCGCCTGCCAAACCGTCTTTTCGGATAATACGAACACCGACGGCGTCAGCCAGTGCAGCGGGAAATCCACCAGCATCCCCACCAGACTGGTGCCGATGACTATGGTCAGGATATGCACTTCGCCGAACACCGCCAACGCCGCCGCCAGCCCCGTCAGCATCCCCGCCGCCAGGGGCAGCGCGAGCCAGAACACGCGGCCGCTGCGGAACACCCACAGCAGCAGCGCGAAGGTCAGAACCGTGCCCGCCGTACTCATCAGGCGGCTTTCCCGCTCCGCCGCCGTTTTCGAGGCGGCGGCAAACAGCGCGCCGCCTGCCGCCAGCGTATCCGCCCCTTTGGCCTTCGCCAATTCGCGGCTTTGCGCCATCAGCGGCAGCAGCGCGGCCTTGCCGGAAAAATTGTCGCCCGCCGCCAGCCGTCCGCGCAGCCAGACCCAGGTTTTCCCGTCATCGCCCTGCGTGAACAGCATCCCGTTGTCCATATTCCACTGCAGACGGCTTTGCGGATTGGCCCTGCCTGCGACAAAGCGTCCGAAGCCCAGCCAGTCCTGTTCCAAAGACAAAGGCGAGGGCGCGGCAAACGGGTTTACCGCCGCTTCCGCCCGCGCCTGAAAATACGCCTGCGGCTGCTCGAACAACAACCGCGCCTGCTCCTTGGGCAATACCGCCAAACCCAGTTTCTGCATATCCGCGCGCACCCGGTCCAAATCGGGCGAAACGCTGCTGTCCACCTGCTCGAACACGCCGCTCTCGCGCCACAAATCCGCGATTTCCGAAACCGTCTGAAACGCCGTTTCCGCATCTTTGCTGCCGGCCAGCAACACCACCTGCGTGTTCAACTGCGCCTCGCCCGCCTTGTCCGCCGCCGTCAAAACCGCGTCCGGCCGCTGCTCGCGCGGCAAAAGCGCGGCCAGGTCGGTTTGCAGCCAGTCCCGCGCGGCAAAGGAATAAAGCAAAAAAACGGCCAAAACGACATTGAAAACGGCGTAAACGCGGCGGGCAGACACCTTCATCAAAATTTCCTTAACGGTTGAAACCCCGCCCTTCAGGGCGGTAGGACTTGGGTTTGTTTGGGATGGGTGTAACCCCTTCCAAACCAGGGCGGCACACAGGGCTGCGCCTTATGTGCGGCCCTGCGTGTTGGAACATGATTCTCCTTCAATACAGATTCGGAATGGGGTGATGGCTGATATAGTGGATTAAAATCGCAAAGCAACGGCCTTGCAACGCCCTTATGTACCATCCGTACACGGCTCTTGTCGCCGCCTTGTCTCATTTTTATTTTAATCCACTATAATTACCCCAAACCGGGGTCTAGCCTATCCTACCACCTTTCCCCATGCCTGACGCGCCCGCCGCCGGACTACATAAAAACTACATTTTGCCCCTGCAGTTAAAAGCAACTGATAATCAAACAAATAAAACTGTTTTTTCCACCGGGGCAAAGCCGTCCTGTCCCGCACAAACCGCATTCCGGCAATCGCAAACCCGCGTATCCGCCAATAGAATATTCAAAAAAATATCATATAAAATAAATAAATATCAGTATAATAAAAACTTAACTCTAAAAATTATTTAATTTAAAACAAAATTTTTCACTGTTTTTGTGAAAAAGTATTTGACACTGCCAAAATAATCTTTTAGATTTCTTTCCACCAAAAAAACTACATTAAATTACAAAGGAGCGCATCATGAAATTCCGTCAAAGCAACTTCCCATCCCCATCCCTCGGCATGGCCGCAACATGGGCGCGGATTTATATCCTCCCCGTTGTACCGGCCTGACCCGGCCTTTAACCCCCCCTTGTTAAGCGCACATACCCGCCCAGGGGAATATTTTACCTGAAAATATTTATAACTTATTGTTTTATTTGATATTTATCCCATATCAGCCTACAAAGGAGAAATATGATGAGCCAACTTTCCGCCGGCGCGCGTTTCCGTCTAGCAGTGAAAGAGTCTGACCCCCTCGCCGTGGCCGGTTGCGTGAACGCTTATTTTGCGCGGCTGGCGACGCAGAGCGGTTTTAAAGCGGTTTATCTGTCGGGCGGCGGTGTGGCGGCCTGCTCGTGCGGGATTCCCGACTTGGGCATCACCACGATGGAAGACGTGCTGATTGATGCGCGGCGGATTACCGATAATGTGGATACGCCTTTGCTGGTCGATATCGATGTTGGCTGGGGCGGGGCGTTCAACATTGCGCGCACTATCCGCAACTTCGAGCGCGCGGGCGTGGCAGCGGTGCATATCGAAGATCAGGTGGCGCAGAAGCGTTGCGGGCATAGGCCGAACAAAGCCATTGTTTCCAAAGATGAAATGACCGACCGCATCAAAGCCGCCGTTGATGCGCGCACGGATGAAAATTTCGTCGTCATGGCGCGGACGGACGCGCTGGCGGTGGAAGGTTTGGATGCCGCCATAGCACGGGCGCAGGCTTGCGTGGAAGCGGGCGCGGACATGATTTTTCCCGAAGCGATGACGGATTTGGCGATGTACCGGCAATTTGCGGATGCGGTGAAAGTGCCCGTGTTGGCGAACATTACCGAGTTCGGCTCTACGCCGCTTTATACGCAGCGCGAGCTGGCGGACAACGGTGTGTCGCTGGTGCTGTATCCGCTCTCGTCCTTCCGCGCCGCAAGCAAGGCCGCGCTGAATGTTTATCAGGCGATTATGCGCGACGGCACGCAAAAAAACGTGGTCGATACCATGCAGACCCGCGCCGAGCTTTACGAACACTTGAATTATCACGAGTTCGAGCAGAAGCTGGACCAGTTGTTCCAGAAGTAGTTTTGCCGGCAACGGCATACGGGGCGACCGCCCCTCCCATCCACCAAAACAAAGGAGAAACATCATGACTGCAACCACCGAAGCCCCGACCTTCAAACCGAAAAAATCCGTTGCCCTTTCGGGTGTGGCGGCGGGCAATACCGCGCTGTGCACCGTGGGCCGCACCGGCAACGATTTGAGCTACCGCGGTTACGACATTCTCGATTTGGCGCAGAAATGCGAGTTTGAAGAAGTCGCCTATCTGCTGATACACGGCCATCTGCCCAATAAATTCGAATTGGCCGGCTACAAGTCCAAGCTCAAATCCATGCGCGGCCTGCCCATACGTGTGATTAATGTGCTGGAAAGCCTGCCCGCGCACACGCACCCTATGGATGTGATGCGTACCGGGGTGTCTATGTTGGGCTGCGTCCATCCCGAACGCGAAAGCCAGCCGCCCAGCGAGGCGCGCGACATCGCCGACAAGCTCATAGCCAGCCTGGGCAGCATCCTGCTTTATTGGTATCAGTTTTCCCATAACGGCAAGCGTATAGACGTGGAAAGCGAGGAAGAGACTATAGGTGGCCATTTCCTGCACCTGCTGCACGGCAAACGCCCCACCGAGTCGCAGATTAAGGCCATGCATGTTTCGCTGATTTTGTATGCCGAACATGAGTTCAATGCCTCCACTTTCACCGCCCGCGTCATCGCCGGTACGGGTTCGGATATTTATTCCTGCATCACCGGCGCGATCGGCGCGCTCAAAGGCCCCAAACACGGCGGTGCGAACGAGGTCGCCTACGACATCCAAAAACGTTACCGCAATGCCGACGAAGCCGAAGCCGACATCCGCGAACGCATCGCCCGCAAGGAAATCGTTATCGGTTTCGGCCATCCGGTTTACAC
>JAUMUU010000112.1 GCA_030530545.1 Neisseria sp.
GCTGTTGGCGGCCATCCCCCCCGAGGCCGTCTGGCAGGCGGTGAAGGAACAACTAAGCCGGGGAGGGCGGCAGTCCGAGAATATGGCGGTTTAAAAGGAAAGGGCCGGTTTTTTGCACGGGAAACGTTTTATGGGGCAAAATTCCGACCTTATCGAATTGTCCGTTCCTCCTAATCCGCCATATATTTGCCGTAAACCGTCCGGCGGTAGCTGCCGCAATGAAAAAAGGCCGTCTGAAAAACGGCCGCCTCCAAATCAAACAACACATCCGATTTTTGGCGCGGTCCGCAATCAGGCGGCCTTGCGCGCGGCGGGACTAACCGCCGCATCATCCGCATCAGGCGGCAATCTTCCCGCATTCCTTAATACAGGCCTCGCAAGACTCATAACAAGCCTTGCATTCGGCGTGGTGGGAGGCATGCTGTTTGCAGGCGGCGGCGCACTGCTTGCAGGCTTCTATGCAGACTTTGGCCAAAGACGGGGTCAGGCGGGAATTTTGCGCGGCCAAATTTTGCAGCGCGCCGCACAGCGCGAGCATCTGGTTCACGGCCACCGAACAGTCCTTCATAGACGTATCGCCTTGATTGAGCAGGGCGATGCAGTGGGCCAGGCAAACCTGTCCGGCGGCCACGCAATGACCCGCAGCGAGGCGGGCGGCCTCGTAGGCGCGGTTGGCGGCATGGGCGGCATGATTGCCGTGGTGTTCGTGGGCTTTTGCCAGCGCGGCTGCAGCGCCCAGGGACACGGCGGCGGTACTTCCGATAAATTGACGGCGGTTCATCATAATTCCTTATATAAAATGATAGGGACACCGCCCTAAGGGCGGCAGGGTTTGTTTGGGAGGGGCAACCCCTTCCGGATGGCAACACCCGGGGTTGCGCCTAATGGGCAATCCCGGGTGTTGAAACAACAAAATTTCCTTAAATCCAATAGTCCGAATCCCATCCCCGGGGGACGGCGTATCGGGGATACGGGCGGAAATTTTGTTAAGAAATGTAACGATTTGCCAATCTTAACACGAAGGCCCGGCCTTTGCCAAGCCGAAGGGCGCATACCCGCCCGACGCGGTTTTGCCCCGGCGGCACAACCCTTATCCCCATGACCCGCGCAAAGGCTTGGCCGGATTGCCGACCACGGTCAGGCCGTCCGCAACATCGGACACCACCGCCGCGCCCGCGCCGACCACCACATTTGTACCGATTCTAATCAACTGGCGGGTACACGCGCCTATACCTATCCAAGAGCCGCCGCCGACTTGCGTGCCGCCCGCCAAATGCGCGCCCGGGCTGACATGGACGAAACCGCCCAACACACAATCATGGTCCACAGTGGCGGCCGTATTAATAATCGCGCCGTCGCCTATGCGGCAGCAGGGCTGGATAACCGCCTGCGCGAAAACCACGCAGCCCGCACCGATTTCAACATCGGGTGCGATGACCGTGCTCGGATGGACGACGGCGGGCAGGGCAAAGCCCAGGGCGGCGAAACGGCGGCACAGGCGTTCGCGGGCGGCATTATTGCCCACCGCCACGGCCAAATCATATTCGGCGGGCAAAATACTCATACCCAACAGCCCGGTGCAGCCCGACACCGGCAGGCCCAATATCTCCCCTTCCGCCTCATCATCCACAAAAACAATTTCCGTCCAAAGGGCGGCGGCCAGCGCGGTGGCGGCAACCACCTTGCCGTGTCCGCCCGCGCCGACAATGGCAAGTTTCTTGCGGGTTGTCTGCATGATTTTCCTTATGCCTTATGAATCACCGTTGCCGGTAAACTTGGCGGCGGTGGCCTCGCCTTCACTATTGATGCCGCTGCGGGCGAAAACCTTCTTCACCGTCAAAAACAAAATTTTTGCATCCAGCATCAGCGAACGGTGTTCCACATACCACACATCCAAACGGAATTTTTCCGGCCACGAAATCGCATTGCGGCCGTTTACCTGCGCCCAACCCGTGATACCGGGGCGCACGAGGTGGCGGCGGCGTTGTTCGGCGTTATAAAGCGGCAAATACTCCATCAGCAGCGGGCGCGGGCCGACCAGGCTCATATCGCCCTTCAACACGTTCCACAGCTCGGGCAGTTCGTCCAGGCTGGCGGCGCGCAGTTTTTTTCCAAAGGGCGTAAGGCGTTCGGCATCGGGCAGCGGGCGGCCGTTTTCGTCCGCCGCATCGCGCATGGTGCGGAATTTATACATCACAAAGGGAATGCCGTCCCGTCCGGGGCGCACCTGGCGGAAGAGGACGGGCGTGCCCAGCTTGCGCCGTATCAGCAGCGCGAGCAGCAAAAGCACGGGCGAAAGCAAGACGAGCATGGCGGCGGCAATAATAATATCGGACAGGCGTTTGACAAAATCCCCCATCATCATCATCTTCCCTTAACAACCCGCCCCGGACGGCGGGATAGGACAAAACAGAGCTGGCCTTATATAATGAATTAACAAAAACCAGTACAGCGTTGCCCGGCCTGGCCGTACTGTCTGCGGCTTAGTCGCCTTGTCCCGATTTTTATTCATCAAAATTTCCTTAATGGTTGAAACCCCGCCCTTCGGGGCGGTAGGATTTGGGTTTATTTGGGAGGGGCGTAACCCCTGCCAAATCAGGGCGACACACAGTGCTGCGCCTTATGTGCGGCCCTGTGTGTTGAAACATCCACTATACATCCCTGTGTGGAAATATAAATATTTTTACATATAAAACAGGCCGTCCAAACGCTTGCGGACGGCCTGCCTTTGCGGCTTGGCTTATTGCGCCAAATTTTTCATACAGACTTCCATTTCGGCCTTGCCGACCTCCATAGCCAGCGTTTCATATTCGGCGGGCTTGGGTTTGTAACCTGCCGCCTTGGATTCCTTCATAATGGCTGCGGTTTTTTCCAAAGAATACTTGACCTGTTTGCTCATAATTTCCGACAGGTTCTTATTTTCGGCGAAGGGTTTGACATATTTGGCCTCCAGCTTTTTCTGTATGGCGGGGCGTTTTTCACCTTTCAGGCTGGATAACATCGCATCATGGGCGATATTGGCCGATGCGTTGCAAAAGACTTCAAGCGTTTTTTGTTTGTTGTCGTTTCCGTCTGGGGCGGCAAAGGCCGTAGCGGTCAAAAACAGGGCGGCTGCGGCTGCAGTTTTAATGTTCATCATCATTTCCTTAATGGTTGGAATCCCACCATTCGGGGTGGTGGAATTTGGGTTTATTTGGGAGGGGCGTAACCCCTGCCAAATCAGGGCGACACACAGTGCTGCGCCTTATGTGCGGCCCTGTGTGTTGAAACATCGGTTCTTCCTTTTCAATTGAAACCATATCGCGCTTTAAAATCAAACCGCCATATCATTCCCGGCCTTGCGCTTAATTTGACGGTGCGCTCATGCAGTTTTTAAATTCCCCCTGCCCCACGGCCACGGCGACGTCTTTGTATTCCGACTTGAGCAGGCGGGCATCGCGCTTGTTGGCGTAAACCCCGTCCAGCGTCCGGCTGATTTGCCTGTTCAGTTCGGCACGCGTTTCCTCATCCTTGGCTGCGGGGGCTAGGCGTTTTTCCATTTTCCTTTGCAGGTCGGCGCGTTTTTCACCGTTGAGCCAGCCCAATACCGCATCATGACTAATAACAGCCATCAGTTTGCAGAAAGTTTCCCGTCCGCTGTCGGCGGCCGGGGCATCTTCGGCGGCAAAGGCGGGGGCGGCCAAAACAGCAGTCAAGGCGAGGGCGGCGATATGGGTCTTCATCAAAATTTCCTTAATGGTTGGAATCCCGCCCTTCAGGGCGGTAGGATTTGGGTTTATTCGGGCGGGGCAAATCAGGGCGATACACAGGGCTGCGCCTTATGTGCGGTTCTGTATGTTGAAATATGGCTTGCCCTTTTGACTTTACCGGCTTATCCGGCGGGATAGAAATAATTACACATTCTACACAAAGCCTTCTATCATGGCAATAATGCGGCTGTAGGCAGTATCGCGGTCAAATAGTCGGGCGGCCTCCTCGCGCCGCGCGGGGGCGTGGCAGCCGTGCCGCAACCGGCGGTAGGCGGCGGCGAAATCCGCACTGTTGCCCGATTGGTAGTGTTCGTGCGGCACAAGGTCGAGCAGGCGGCGCACTTCGGGGTTTTGCTGGCTGTTGAGTATGGGCTTTTGCAAGGCCATATAGTCGGACAACTTATTGGTAACGGACTGCATGGCGTGGCCGTGGATGGGGTTTACCGCAATATCGCAGCCTTTGGCCAGCGCAATCATATCGCAATAGGGCAGGTAGCCGTGGAAGACTATGCCTCCGCCGGCAAATTCCTGCCGCAGCCGGGCCAGGCCGGGGCCGCCGCCCAATATATGCAGCTCCACCCCTTCGCCCGCCGCCAAAAGCAGACGCACGCCTTGGCAGACGGTTTCCACATCATAACTGTGGCTGAGTGTGCCGAGATAAAACAGGCGGGTTTTGCGTTCGGCAAAGCGGTATGGCGGGATGGCGGCGGTTTGGGCGAAATTTGCGCCTATGTAGACCGTTTCGGCAGGGACGCGGGGGTTGGCGGCGCGGGCGCGGGCGAGGTAGCTTTCGGAAACCGCAACCAAGCCGTCCGCACAGCCATAGGCGCGATCGGCGCGGCGGGCGAAGGGCAGCAGGCGCGGCGGGATTTTCTTGACAAAGGGCCAAACGGCGGAGAAAGATTCCGGCCACACATCCTGAACATCGGTAATCAGCCTGTAGCCCAACCTCGCCTTGTGCTTCCCCAACAAAATATTGCTGCCCATCAGCGGATAGGCGGAATAAACAACGTCTTGCGAATAGGGCGGGAGGCCTTGCAGCCAGCATTCCAGGTTTTTGATAAAGGCATGGTGGCTTTTCAGGCGGGCAAACGAAACATTTTTGCGGTAGCCGCCTTCGGCCAGCAGCATGACCTGCAAACGGCCTTGCGATGCGGCCGCCGCGTCCTCGGGGCGGCGGAAGGTTTTATCGTGGTGGCGGAAATTGCTGGTAATCAATAAAACATCGTGCCGTTCGGCCAGCCGCTCGGCCAGATAGCGGAAACGGTTGAAATACGGCTCGTTCGGCAGCGAACAAAAAGGGGCGACAATGGCGATATTCATACGCGGCGGGTCGGAATCACAACATGATTTCCTGCTGCGGCCTTACCGGCTGGGGCAGGAAGCGGCTGCAGATTGCCCCCGTGAGCATGGGGCAGGCCAGGTACAGCAGCCAAGGCACGGCATTGCCCATATCGTAGGCATATTGATTGAACAGGGCATACAGCACATTATCGGCAACACCTTCCGGAAAAAACAAAATGCCGCATAAAAAATAGTCGGCAAACAAAATCCGCTTCCACGACAGCCGCCAAGGCTTCCCGGCTACCGGCAGCACCGCCGGGCAGGCGGCCAGCGCGGCTGCGGCGGCAAAGGCCGCATTCAAGGCCGTCAGCCTGAAAAAATAGGAGGCCGAAGAACCGGACATTGCGGCGGCCGATATTAACGCGCCGCACAGCGCGGCGGCCAGCGTGGTCAGGAAGACCAGGGTCAGTTTGACTGCGGTCGGTTTCAACTTCATCATAGTTCCTTAATGGTTGAAACCCCGCCCTTTCGGGGCAGTAGAATCAGGGTTGGTCAGAGGGGGCTTGCCCCTTACGGCAGGTGTGTCCAGGGTCGCGCCTCAAGTGCTTTCGTCTCCCTTGAAGCATATTTCGGCGGCCGCCGTCCTTGCCGGTCCGCCGCCCGCTTCACAGGCGTTGCGGGGAAGCCACTGCCTGCCGGGGTTGGATTTTCCCATCATTGGCGCGGCCGCGCAATCCGTGCCGCCGCAAAATCCCGCCCCCGGACCCCGCCCGCATATAACCGTTCGGGCGGTTTTTCTGCCGATAAACGCTTAGAGTTGAAGCTCTACAGACT
>JAUMUU010000113.1 GCA_030530545.1 Neisseria sp.
GAACGCATGGTGAAAGACGCGGAAGCCAATGCGGAAGAGGATAAAAAGCTGCACGAGTTGGTGCAGAGCCGCAATCAGGCCGAGGCTTTGATTCATTCGGTGAAAAAATCTTTGGAAGAACACGGCGACAAGCTGGATGCGTCCGAGAAAGAGAAAATTGAAGCTGCGGTGAAAGAAGCCGAAGAGGCGGTGAAAGGCGAAGACAAAGCCGCTATTGATGCAAAAGCCGAAGAACTCGGCAAAGCCAGCCAAAAACTGGGCGAAATGGTTTACGCGCAAGCGCAGGCCGATGCACAGGCCGGCCAGGCAGGCGAGGGCGCGGCGCAACAGCAGCAGTCTTCCGCCAAGAAAGACGATGATGTGGTGGATGCCGACTTTGAGGAAGTGAAAGACGACAAGAAATGATGTTTTCCTTCCCCCGCAGGGATGCGGGGAAGGATATTGGTATCGCCAACCCCGCTTTGCGGGGTTTTTCTTTTGTGTTGTCAGATTCGCAGTTTGGGCTTGTTAGGGAAATCCCGGACTGATGCGGTGTTGGTTTTTCCGGATATAACTTCTGTATAGCATATAATTTATCAAAATTTCTGTATTGACAGAAATAAATGAATTGAAATAGAATGCGAATGTGGTTTGGATTTTTTATTTCCGTTTTAGCAGAAATTAAGGAAGTTTGTTATGAGGAATACGCAGGCAATCCCCGATTATCTGCCGTTCTCGCTCGGGGTGTTGTGGTTGTGGAGCGGGGCGGTATCGGTATTTTTTGCGCCTGGGCAGTCTTTGGATTTGCTGGCCGCCGCCGGTTTTCAGACGGCTTGGCGTTGGCCGGTGTTGTGGGCGACCGCTTTTTTGGATGTGCTGTATGGGCTGTTGTGTTTCTTTGGTTCGTGGCGGAGGCGTGCCTGGTTTTGGTCGCTGCAGTTTTTGACCGTGGCGGGGTACAGTGCGGTTGTGGCGTTGTGCCTGCCTGAAAACTGGCTGCATCCGTTTGCGCCTTTGGTAAAAAATCTGCCGCTGATGGCTTTAATGTTGTTTTTGCGGCGTGAAAGCGGGAGGGTAGGGATATGAATGTTTATTTGTTTGTGAAGACCTTGCATATTTTGTCGGCGACTTTGTTGGTTGGAACGGGATTTGGTACGGCGTTTTATTTGTTTTGGGCCAACCGGAGCGGTTCTCTGCAGGCGCAGGCCGTGGTGTCGCATTGGGTGGTGAAGGCCGATTGGTGGTTTACCACGCCCGCAGTGGTGTTTCAGTTTTGTTCGGGTTTGTGGATGATGTCCGAATTGCATTGGCCTTGGGGGGCGGCCTGGATTTGGGGGACGCTGGCTTTGTTTGTGTTTGTCGGGATATGTTGGCTGCCCGTGGTGTGGCTGCAGGTGAGGATGGCGAAATTGGCCGCCGCCGCCCGCGATGAAGGTGGGGAAATGCCTTCCCTGTATTGGCGTTATGCGCGGATATGGGAATTTTTGGGTTATCCCGCTTTTTGCGCCACGGTGGTAATTTATTTTTTGATGGTGATGAAGCCTGTGTAGGGGCGGATTGTTTGCGGGTGATTTTCCGTATTGCGCCGCGCCGGTCGGATTGCGGTTGGGGGTGTGTTGATGAAGGTGTTGCTGTTGGGCGGGGGAGGTTTCATAGGCCGCCGTATCGCGGGCAGGTTAAGAGAGGCCGGTTGCGAATTGGCCGTGCCGCCGCGTGCCGCTTTGGATTTTTTGCATTTGCGCGAGGAAAAGGCCAGGCCTTTGCTGCAAGGCTGCGATGCGGTGGTGAATTGTGCCGGTGTGATGAGCCGCCATGCGGACGTGTTGGAAACCGTCCATCATCACGCGCCGGCAAATCTGGCGCAATGGGCAAGGAAGGAAGGGGTGGGGCGGTGGCTGCAGTTGTCGGCCCTGGGTGCTTCGCCGGGGAAGCCGCAGGCGTTTTTGGGCAGTAAGGGGCGCGGCGACGAAGCCTTGGCGGCCTCGGGGCTGGATGTGGCCATAGGGCGGCCATCGGTGGTTTATGGGCGCGGCGGGAAGAGTTGCGGGTTGTTTTTGAAGTTGGCGCGGATGCCGCTGCTGCCGCTGCCTATGGGCGGGGCGTTTGATGTTCAGCCGGTTCATGCGGACGATGTGGCCCAGGGGTTTGCCGTCTGGGTGATGCAGCCGCCTGCAAACGGCACGGTGGTGGCGATGACCGGCAGTACGAGGCTGACTTTGGCCGCTTATTTGGATGTTTTGCGGCGGACGGTATACGGTAAGCCGCCTTTGCGGGTGTTGCCCCTGCCTTTGGCCCTGCTCCGTCCGCTGCTGCCCTTGGCCGGTATCGCCAGCGATGGTTTTTTGAGCCGCGACAGTATGGCTTTGCTGCAGGAGGGGTCGTATGCCGATTGTTCTGATTTTGCCGGGCTGTTGGGGCGCAATCCTTTGGCGGCGGCGGAGTTTTACCGCCATCCTTAGGGGGACGGATAATTCGCCAAGGTCGGTGTTTTGTTTTATAGCGGATTAAGATCGCAAGGCTACAGCGTTGCCAACGCCACACGGCTCATTCCAAATCGTCCCTTCCCCCTGGGGCGGGTTGCGCCTACCATATATCCCCCGCTTAAAACGCCTGTCATTTGCCGTTTGCCCGCCTCGCCGCCTATCGTTATAATTTTCAGACGGCAGACGTGTTTTGCATTTCATTAAGCCTTCCTTAATGGTTGAAACCCCGCCCGTGGGTAGGACCAAGGTGTATGAAGCAGTATCCGTCAGCCGTATCCGGTTTATGGTGGTTTAATTTTAAACTGCGACTGCGTAGTCCCGCCTTGCCGTATGTTTGTACTGTCTCGGGCCTGCGCCTTGTCCTGATTTAAACTTAATCCTCTGTGAATAATCCGCTGCAACCGGCCGGTTCGGGCGATATGTTGATGTATCCGCAGTATTCCCGTTCCGCCGGCTGCAATCTTCCGTCTTTTTCCATGCCCACAGGATGAGAATATGGCCGCTCCAAACGTCAAACGTGCCGATGCGCTGCCCGATGGCAGCAGGCTGAACAATACTTATATCGTGCAAAGCGTACTCGGCTCGGGTGCGTTCGGCATCACTTATCTGGCCGAACATGTGCATTTGGGGTCGCAACACGTCATCAAGGAGTATTTTCCCGACAGCGGCGTGCGTGTCGAGGGCTTGACGGTGGTGGCCAAGAGTACGGCCGACCAAGAGTTGTTTGATTGGGGCTTCGGCGGTTTCTTTAAGGAAGCCAAGCTGCTTTACAGCCTGAACCACACCAATATCGTCAAGGTAAGCGATTTGTTCGAGGCCAACGGTACGGCTTATTTCGTTATGCCCTATATACGCGGCATCACCCTGCATCAGTGGATTAGGGAAAACCAAAAGCCTTCCGAAAGCGATTTGACGCGGATATTCATCCCGCTGCTTGACGGTTTGAAGTATATTCATGACAAGCAGTTGCTGCACCGCGACATCAAACCGGAAAATATCCTGATTACCGAAGACCAAACGCCGGTTTTAATCGACTTTGGCGCGGCACGGCAGGCCATAGGCCAGAAAAGCCGCCCCCTCACGCAAATCCTTACGCCGCCTTTTGCCCCCATAGAACAATATCATTCGCGCGATGTGTTTTTGCCCGCGCTGGATTTGTACAGCCTGGGCGCGTGTATTTATCAGGCCGTTACCCATCAGTTGATAGAGGAAGCACCCGCGCGTATTGCGGATACGGATACGCAGCCCAGGCTGGCGGGCAGCAGCTACGAGGGCCGTTACAGCCATGCTTTTTTGGCGGCGGTGGACTATGCTTTAAATGTGAAGGCCGAAAACCGTTTCCAAAATGCCACCGATATGCAGCAGGCTCTGCTAGGCCATATGCCGCAACAGGCGCAGCCGCCCTATACGCAGGATGCGGGGGCGCAGCGTGCCACCCAGGTCGCCCAACCCGGCCAGGGCGGCAATGCGGCAACGACCTCTTATCCGCCGCAGCAGTCCGCCGGTACGGCTTATGTTTACGGCAGTCAGGGCGGCGCAAACCCGCCCCCTTATGGTGGCGGCGGCTACAATAATTATGGCAGCACACAGGGCGGCTTCAATCCTCCTCCTTCTGTGAATAATGGTAAAAAAATCAAATGGATGCCTATTTTGGTGCTGTTTGCCGCCCTGGCCGTGGCGGCAGCCTGGTTTGTTTGGTCCGATGCCGGCGGCAGGAGTGTTCCCGAACCCAGGGCATATATCACTTCGGGCAATAGTGACGACCCGCCCATAGTTATAGCGGGCAAGGGCGGCAGTAAGGACGACGGTGATACGGGCGGCGGCAATGGCAACAATGGCAATGACGGCGGCAGCGGGGATAATAACGGCGGCGGCGGTTCTTCTTCTGATGAAATCAGTGAGGACGATATTCGGGATATGAATAAGGACCTGCCGAAAACTTTGGGCGACAATCTGCGCCTGGACCGCGTTTATTTGGCGGGCGGCCGGACTTTGGTGTGGCAGATGACTTATACCAATGTGAGAGGCGATCAGTTTACCAGTGAGCAGAAGGAGCAAATCCGCGATATATTGAGTCAGGAATTGGCCAAGCCCGCTTGTGAAAACAGTCAAATACGCAAATGGATGGGCAACGGCGGCGTGTTGGTCGTATCGCTTTACGGCAAGGACGGCAAACCCATAGTCGATGCCGAAGTGAGGGGGCGGCACTGCAAATAGGCTTTCAGACGGCCTGCGGACGGAAAACCGGCCCCAAAACCCCTTTTTGCGGAGAGTAATCATGCAAATCGAATCTTATTTGGAACAGGAAACCGGCTGCCGCGAAGAGCAGCAGGATTACATAGCCTGGAAAAGCCTGCCGCCCCATCACAGCCTGTTTGTTTTGGCGGACGGCATGGGCGGCCATGCCGGGGGGCGGGAAGCGGGCCGCACCGTGGGCAATGAGTTTATCGCCTATCTGACCGAACACCTTTCGGAGGAAAATCCGGAAGAATTATTGCGGCAGGCCCTGAGCCGTGCCAACCTCGCCTTGGCCCGTGCCGTTGAAGAACGCCCCGAACTTGCGGGCATGGGCACGACCCTGATAGCCCTGCTGCTGGACGACAGGGACGGCACATATCATTACATCAGCGTGGGCGACAGCCCGCTCTACCTCTGCGGCAACGGGGGTTTGCGGCGCATCAACGCCAACCATGCCTTTGCCGAGGACCTGAAAAAAATGGTGGCGGCGGGCGAAATCAGCCGGGAAGTGGCGCAACACCATCCCGCCCGCCATGCCGTTACCAGCGCGGTTACGGGGGGCGACATCCGCCTGATCGACCTGCAGTCCGGCCGTTTGGCCGGCGGCCAAACACTGCTTTTGGCCAGCGACGGCATACAGACCCTGGACGATGGGCCGGGCGGCGAAATAGAGGCCCTGCTTGGGGCTGAATCCACATCCCCCCTGGCCGAAACCGGCCGCAAACTGCTGGATCAGGTTTTGGCAAAAGAAAAACCGCGCCAAGACAACGCCTCCCTGATACTGGTTCGCATAGAAGGGCAGGCCGAAATACCCGCCACCGAAATCCTGACCGACAGCCGGCCCACGCAGGTCAATCTGAGCCCCCCCGCACCAAACCCGCCCGCCGGAGACGCGCCGCCGAAAAAAAGGCTGCTGCCCGTTTTGGCCTTGGGCATAGCCATAGGCGCGGCCGCCGCCGCATCGGCGGCAGCCTTTTGGTGGTGGCAGCAAAAAAGGCACAAACCGCCGCTGCATCCGCCCCATATCGAACTGCCCAAACCGACACGCGAATCAGCCCCCCTCCCCTAAGGAATCCCCATGTTTCAACACACAGGGCCGCACATAAGGCGCAGCCCTGTGTGTCGCACTGATTCGGAAGGGGTTATACCCCTCCCAAACAAACCC
>JAUMUU010000114.1 GCA_030530545.1 Neisseria sp.
TTGTTTGATAATTTGATAAAGGTTTCTTTTGCCGCACCGTTCCCTTGGGCGTTTTTTAATATGTTTATATACTTATTGCATAAAAGGAGAAATTGTAAAAATTTAAAGAAATCAATATTTAGGTTTATAAAATTCTCTTGGGATAGTTCTTCTGTATCGTGGTCGAATTAAATTTTTTTATGAATTAGCCATATGTCCCCATTCAAGGCCGTGCCGATTAGCCGGAAATTCTGTGCGACTTCTTGGTTTTCTGCGGCAATGTCGCGGTTATGCCTCTTAAGGCTTCTTCAGCGGCCTGCACCCTGCCATTTCAGGCGGGCTGACGGAATAAGTCAATCAACCATAAAATGAATTCTGATATATCTGAATAAAACGGCGGCAGTATATATATCCAAATCAATAGCCAGCCGCGATACCAATATTTCATCCTCCTGCTCGGTTTGCGTATCCATTCGGACGGGAAAAAGGCTAGGGCGGTAAAAGACGGTACTACCCAATAACAGCGTACCCAATAATATGCCGAATACGTCTATGATGTCCTGTGGCTTGACCATTGTCAGCAGGCCAACCGCCATTGTTAAGGAAAGCAGGGTAAACGGCAGGGTAAGCACAAGCCACACAACCCGTGTTGGCACACTGACCGGTTTTACAGACCCGTTTCCCCGTGAAGCACGGTAAAGTGAGTCAAATGGCGGGATAAAGCACAAAATCCGTTCCATCAAACTGGCCGGCCGTACATAAGGCGCAGCCCTGTGTGTTGAAACATTGGAAGCTCCTTATTCGCCGTGCAGGTGCATGACGCGGTCGGGTTCTGCCGACAATACGCCGCGTATGGTTTGGAAATGGCGCGCGGCCTGTTGCGGGTCGGTGTTTGGCGGCAGTTTGACGGCTATGGCGTTGATGATTTTGTAGCGGTACAGGATTTCGGCGCGGTAGTCGGATGCGGCAGCCAGCAGGGGTTCTGCGCCTATGGCGGGGTCGTAGCGGATAATCAGGTTACCCGTGGCGGCGGCTTGGGCTGCGGGAATTGGGGATGCGGCCGGGGCGGGGCTTCGGCAGGCGGCGAGTGCTGCGGCCAGTAGGACGGGAAGGATGCGGCGCACGGGTTGTTCCTTACGGTTTGGCCGGCTGCAGCCGTGCGGCTTGTGCGGCCAGTTCGGTGATGGCGTGCCAGTTTTTTCCGGCAATGAGTTGCGGCGGGGTGAGCCAGCTGCCGCCTACGCATAAGACGTTGGGCAGGGCCAGGTAGTCGGGCGCGGCGGCGGGGGCTATGCCGCCGGTGGGGCAGAAGCGCACTTGGGGGAAGGGGCCGTGCAGGGCTTTGAGCATTTTGATGCCGCCGACTGCTTCGGCCGGAAAGAGTTTGACGGTGTCTAAGCCGTATTCGAGTGCCAGCATGATTCCGCCCGCGCCGGATACGCCGGGGATGACGGGGATGGCGGCAGCAGCAGCCGCGCGGGCAAAGGGTTCGCTGATGCCAGGGCTGATGGCGAACTTTGCGCCCGCTTCGGTTACGGCCGCCAGTTGGGCGGCGTTGATGACGGTGCCCGCGCCGACTATGGCGGCGGGGATTTCGCGCCGAATCAGGCTGATGGCTTCAAGGGCGGCGGGGGTGCGAAGGGTGATTTCGAGTACGCGTATGCCGCCGTCTATCAGTGCCTGCGCCAGTCCGAGCGCGGTTTGCGGGTCGTCTAGGGCGATGACGGGGATGACGGGGCCTGTGCTTAGGATTTGGCGGGGGGTCATGCGGGTTTCCTGTTGTGGTTGTCGCGGTGGGATTGTACTTGTTTTGCGGCGGGGAAATGGTTTTTCAGACGGCCTTTTTGCGTTTTTCAGGCCGTCTGAAAGTTTAAGCGAAATCGCCTCCCAAGCTCATCGCGCCGGTTTCCGCGCTGCCGGTGATGCTGCGGAAGCCGGCGAAGAGTTCGCGGCCTATGCCGTGTTGGTTGCGGCTCAAATCGGCGGCGGCGGTTTCGCGTTTGTCCCATTCGGCCGGGTCTACCAGTGCGTTCAGTTCGCCGGTGTGGGAGTCGAAGCGGATGATGTCGCCGGTGCGGATTTTGCCTATGCCGCCGCCGAGCAGGGTTTCGGGCGACATGTGGATGGCGGCGGGGACTTTGCCCGACGCGCCCGACATGCGCCCGTCCGTTACCAGTGCGACCTGGAAACCCCTGTCCTGCAAAATGGCCAGGGGCGGGGTGAGTTTGTGCAACTCGGGCATGCCGTTGGCGCGCGGGCCTTGGAAGCGGACGACGCAGACGAAGTCGCGTTCCAGTTCGCCGCGTTCGAAAGCCGCCAGCACTTCTTTTTGGTCGTCAAACACGATGGCGGGGGCTTGGATGACGCGGCAGTGGTCTTTGACGGCGGAGACTTTAATCACGCCGCGCCCTATGTTGCCCTTCATCAGGCGCAGGCCGCCGTCGGGCGAGAAGGGGGCGGATACGGGGCGCAAAACTTCGGTGTCGCGGCTTTGGGCTACCGCGTCCTGCCATTTCAGACGGCCTTCGATTAAAAACGGCTCTTGCGTATAAGCCTTCATGCCGTGTCCGACCACGGTATCCACATCGTCGTGCAGCAAGCCCGCGTCCAACAGTTCGCGGATGACGAAGGGCAGCCCGCCCGCTGCGGCAAAATGGTTCACATCGGCCTGGCCGTTGGGGTAAACGCGGATTAACAGCGGGACGACGGCCGAAATATCGTCAAAGTCGTCCCAATTCAAAATCACGCCCGCCACCCGCGCCATGGCCACCAAATGCATGGTGTGGTTGGTCGAACCGCCGGTGGCCATCAGGCCGATAAGCGCGTTGATAAACGATTTTTCCGACAACATTTCGCCCAAAGGTTTGATGTTGCGGTTTTTAATGCCGTCTGAAAGGCGGGCGGCGGCGGCGCGGGTGAGTGCTTCGCGCATGGGCGTATAAGGATTGAAAAAAGCGGCGGCGGGCAGATGCACCCCCATCAGCTCCATCATCATCTGATTGGAATTGGCCGTGCCGTAAAACGTACAAGTGCCGGGGCTGTGGTAAGACCCCATCTCACTTTGCAACAGCGCGTCGCGGCCGACCTTGCCCTCGGCGAACAACTGGCGGGTGCGCGCCTTTTCCTTATTGCCTATGCCGCTGGTCATGGGGCCGGCGGGAACGAAAATCGCGGGGATATGGCCGCAGCTCAACGCGCCCATCATCAAACCGGGGACGATTTTATCGCACACCCCCATCAGCAAAGCCCCGTCAAACATCTGGTGCGACAACCCGATTGCCGTACTCATCGCAATCACATCGCGCGAAAACAGCGACAACTCCATGCCTTCATAACCCTGCGTGATACCGTCGCACATCGCGGGCGTGCCGCCGGCCACCTGTGCCGTTGCGCCGTGCCTTTGCGCTTCATCCTTAATCCAGTCGGGGAAATCCTTGAAGGGCTGGTGGGCGGAAACCATGTCGTTATAAGCCGTGATGATGCCCAAATTAGGCACGGCGGGCTGCTGCATTTGAATTTTGACCGTTTTGGGCATGGACGCATAACCGTGCGCCAGATTGGAACAGCCCAAACGGTCGCGTTCCACACGGCCTTGCTGTTCATAAGCCTTGATGCGCCGCAAATAAATTTGACGGGTGGGGCGGCTGCGTTCAATGATGCGTTCGGTAACGGCGGCAAGCTGCGGGTGGACGGTAGTCATAGTGTTCGGCCTTTTATCGTGTAATTTTGCAACACATTATACCGCCGGCTATGCCGCCCGTGTTGCGCCGCAACAAATTATCCATGAACCGGCAGGTCGTAGACAAAACATGTAGCCGCGTGTAGCATTGTTACGTTTTTGCCGCGCGGCTTTCCCGCATAAATTAATATTTCAACACACAGGGCCGACATAAGGCGCAGCCCCGTGTGCCGTCCTGATTTGGAAGGGGTTGCGCCCCTCCCAAACAAACCCGAATCCTACCGTCCCGAACCCTGAAGGGCGGGGTTTCCAACCATTAAGGAAATTTTGATGAAACCGCAGACCAACTTCGATTTGGCCATATTCGGCGCGACCGGCGACTTGGCCATGCGCAAACTGCTGCCCGCCCTGTACCGGGCGCACGCGGCCGGGCTGCTGCACCCGCAGGGGCGCATCCTGGGCGTGAGCCGCAGCAAATTCAGCCGCGAAGAATTTCTGGCCAAAGTTGGGCGCGACAGCAAAATCCACATCAAAAACATAGAAGAAGCGGCCTGGGCGGCATTCGAGCAACGCATAGACTACATATCGCTGGACGTGGGCGAAGCGGCCGACTTTTCCGCCCTGGCCGAAAAAATCAACCAACGCCCCGACACCGATGCCGTAGTCGTCTACCTTTCCACCGCGCCCAAATACTTCGCCCCCGCCTGCGAAAAACTGGCCGCCGCCGGCCTGAACGCGCCCAAAGTCCGCATCGTACTGGAAAAACCGCTGGGGACGGATTTGGCTTCCTGCCGCAAAATCAACCAAGACGTGGCCGCCTATTTCCAAGAAAACCAAATCTACCGCATAGACCACTATCTGGGCAAAGAAGCCCTGCAAAACATCCTGCCCCTGCGCTTCGGCAACAGCCTGTTCGAACCCCTGTGGAATAAGGATTACATCCAATCCGTGCAGATAACCATAGCCGAAACACTGGGCGTGGAAGAGCGCGGCGAATTTTACGACATCACCGGCGCACTGCGCGACATGGTGCAAAACCACATCATCCAAATGCTGTGCTTCACCGCCATGGAACGCCCCGAAACACTGGCGGCCGACCACGTGCGCGATGAAAAACTCAAACTCATCCAAGCACTCAAACCCCTGAACAACATAGAAAAACAAGTCATACGCGGCCAATACGCCCCTTCGGAAAACCTGAACGGCTACACCCAGGAACACAAAGTCCCCGCCGACAGCCGCACCGAAACCTACGTCGCCATCAAAGCCGAAATCGACAACCCGCGCTGGGCGGGCGTACCCTTTTACCTGCGTACCGGCAAACGGCTGGCCGCCCCGACCGCCGAAATCGTACTCAACTTCAAACCGCAGCCCGACAGCCTGTATACCGTCCCGCCCAACCGCATAACCATCAGCCTGCAGCCGCAGGAAACCGTGCGCGTGCGGCTGGCGGTCAAGGCGGCAGGAAGCGACCGCGCCCTGCCTGCCGAAATGGAATTGGATTTGGCGCAGGCAACGGCAGGCCGCCGCGCCCAAGCCTACGAACTCCTGTTGCGCGAAGTGATAGACGGCCGCCTGAACCTGTTCAACCGCCGCGACGAACTCGAAGCCGCCTGGGCGTGGCTGACCCCCGTACTGGAACACTGGGCGGCATCGCCCGTCCCGCCGCACCCCTATCCCGCAGGCAGCCAAGGCCCCGAGGCCGCCCGCGAAATGCTGGCCGCAAACGGCGATGCGTGGCTGGAAGAACAAGATTAAGCCCGACAGGAAAACCGCATGGCAGACATCAAAGCCTACTGGAAAGCCGCCGCCCTACTGCCCCTGCTGGCATTTGTTGCCGCCACAATCTTCGGCCTGATAGAAGGCCGCACCGAACCCGTGGGCAGCAATAGCGACTGGCTGCTGTTTTCCCTATACCTGGGCATCTTGTGCGCGGCCTTTATCCTGCCCGCCGCCTTCCTGTATGCCGTGGCGGCCAAATACCTGAAACTGAGTCGCGGCATAAAAGGCACACTGTTGTCGGCACTGCCGGCCGGAATGGCGGCACTTGCCATAGCGGTATTGTGGATAATATCGGGCCCGGCGCGACCTTCCCTGCCGTGGGAAGGATTAATCGCCGCCATCGTCCTTCCCGCCCTGTCGGCGGCGGCGGCGGGCGCGGCCGC
>JAUMUU010000115.1:0-4486 GCA_030530545.1 Neisseria sp.
AGAAACCCCGCTGCACCCGATTAAAGACGGGCGCTATACCGTTACCACCGGCTACGAGCATCTCAATTCAAAAGCCGACGTTGTCAAACAAAGCAGCGATGGCTTTGTCCTACGCGGTCGTGCTGACATCCCGCTGGCACAACAGCACGCCATCCGTACCGAATTGAGCTATGCCCGCCGCAGTGCCGATATGAAAGTAAACGGCGTAACCGAGGTGGACGGCGGCAAATCCGATGGAATCGACCTGTATGCCGGCTATCTGTATTCCCCGTCCGGCTTCAAGCAGGGCGGCCTGCGTGTGGGCGGCGGGCTGGGTTACAGTTATACGGATAGCAACGCCCGCGAACACCGCACCGTCCATGCCCCGAATATGGTGGACAATAATTCAAGCACTCTGTATCTGAAAGCGCAGGTGGAATATGAGCAGGATTTGGGCGGCGGCTGGAGCATCACGCCGTGGGGCGAAGCGCAGGTCAGCCTGCGTGACAGGACGGAAACCAAATGGTCGCAGGCTTATGCCATACCCGATGAAACGCACAAAGGCAGCAGCTACGGCATTAGCTTGGGCGTGGACGCGCAGAAACAATTTACCCCAAATGTGGCGCTGACCTTTGGCCCGTATTACCAATACGGCCACTACAAAGACAATGCCCGCGACCATGCCGGCTACCATTTCGATTCGTCCAGCGGCCACGGGCACGGCTTCGGTGCGCGCGCGGGTTTGCGCTTCTAAACCGCGCGGTTTGCCCCGAAACACAGGCCGCCCCCGCCCGGGCGGCCTTTTTTAACGCCCGCCTTGGCAAAAATGTAGGTCGGGCTTATTCCCGACACCGCCGTTCCCGCAAAAATCCGAACATCGGGCATAAGCCCGACCTGCGGGCTATATGGCGGATTGTTTTGCAAATCGAAGTTTCACCGGTTTTGCGGCGGATTCCCCGCCGATGGGGGGTGTTTGAATCTGCCGTAAAAAAACCGCCCGAAACTTTCGGACGGTTTTTTCTGTCTACACCCTTATTGCCTTTGCGCGTCCACGGCGGCCAGCGCAATCATATTCATAATGCGGCGGACGGTGGAAATCGGCGTAACGATTTGCACGGGTTTGTTCAGGCCCATCAAAATCGGCCCTACGGTAACGCCGTTGGTGGCGTTCACGCGCAACAGGTTGTAGCTGATGTTGGCCGCCTCCACATTGGGCATCACCAAAAGGTTGGCCGCGCCGCTTAATGTGGTTTCGGGGAAGATGCTCTTACGCATTTCTTCGTCCAAGGCCACGTCGGCCTGCATCTCGCCGTCTATTTCCAATTCCGGGTCGAGTTGACGGATGATTTCCAAGGCCCTCTGCATTTTGTAGGCATCGGGGTCGCGGCGGCTGCCGTAGTTGGAATTGGACACCAGCGCGGCCTTGGGCTTGATGCCGAAGCGTTTCATTTCGGCGGCGCACATCAGCGTGCCTTTGGCCAGTTGTTCGGCGGTCGGGTCTTCGTTGATGTAGGTGTCGGCGATAAAGAAATTGCCCTTGTTGGAAATCAGCGCGTTCATGGTGAAGGCTTCTTTTTCCGGGTTGTCGTAGCCTATCACTTCCTCCATTACGGCGAAGTGGTCGTGGAAACGCCCCATCGTGCCGCATACCAGGCCGTCCGCGTGGCCCAGCCGCACCAATAACGCGCCCGCCAGCGTGGTGTTGGCCTTTAAGCGGCGGCGCGCCATTTCTTCGGTTACGCCCTTGCGCTTGCAAAGCCGGTAGTATTCCTGCCAGCTTGCTTCGTAATAGGGGCTGTTCTTAATGTCGATAAGCTCGAAATCCTTGCCCGGCTGTATGGTCAGGCCTTGGGCGTGCAGGCGTTCGCCTATGGTTTCGGCATCGCCCAACAGGATGGGGAAGGCCAGCTTTTGCGACACGACCTGTTGCGCGGCGTGCAAGATGCGCTCGTCTTCGCCCTCGGTCAGCACTATGCGTTTGATTTCTTTGCGTGCCTGGTTGAATACGGGGCGCATGAACAGGCTGGTTTTGTAGACGAAGGCGGTCAGTTTTTCCGCATAGGCATCCAGGTCTTCTATCGGGCGGGTGGCCACGCCCGAATCCATGGCGGCCTTGGCCACGGCGGGGGCGATGCGGGCAATCAGGCGCGGGTCGAAGGGTTTGGGTATCAGGTATTCGGGTCCGAAGGTGAGTTCCGCGTCGCCGTATGCGCCCGCCACTTCCGCGCTGGATTCGGCCATGGCCAAATCGGCTATCGCGCGCACGCAGGCCAGCTTCATTTCTTCGTTGATGGTGGTTGCGCCCACGTCCAACGCGCCACGGAAGATGAAGGGGAAGCATAGGACGTTGTTTACCTGGTTGGGGAAGTCGGAACGGCCCGTGCCTATAATTACATCGGGGCGGGCGGCTTTGGCTTCAGGCGGCCAGATTTCGGGCTGCGGGTTGGCCAGTGCCAACACTATGGGGCTGGCGGCCATGGTTTTCAGCATTTCCGGGCTCAACACATTTGCGCCCGAAAGGCCTAGGAAGATGTCTTTGCCGTTTACCGCGTCGGCCAACACGCGCTGGCCGTTGTCGGCAACGGCGTAGCGCACCTTGCTTTCGTCCATGCGCTCGCGGTCCTCGCGGGTTTGGTAAATCACGCCTTTGGAATCGCAGACGGTGATGTTTTCCCGCTTCATGCCCAAAGCGACCAGCAAATCCAGGCAGGCGATGGCGGCCGCGCCCGCGCCGGAGCAGACGAGCTTGACTTGCGCGATGTCTTTTTTCACCACGCGCAGGGCGTTCAACACGGCGGCGGCGGTGATGATGGCCGTGCCGTGCTGGTCGTCGTGGAACACGGGGATATTGCAGCGTTCGCGCAGTTTTTTCTCTATGTGGAAGCACTCGGGTGCTTTGATGTCTTCCAGATTGATGCCGCCGAAGGTGGGTTCTAACGATGCGATGATTTCAACCAGTTTGTCGGGGTCGGTTTCGTTGATTTCGATGTCGAAAACATCTATGTTGGCGAATTTTTTAAACAATACGCCCTTGCCTTCCATCACGGGCTTGCCTGCCAGCGCGCCTATGTTGCCCAAACCCAAAACCGCCGTGCCGTTGGAAATGACGGCCACCAGGTTGCCTTTGGCGGTGTATTTGTAGGCGTTCAGCGGCTCGGCGTGGATTTCCATGCAGGGCGCGGCCACGCCCGGCGAATAGGCCAGAGACAGGTCGTATTGCGTGCCCAGCGGCTTGGTGGGCGCGACTTGGATTTTGCCGGGGTTGGGGTATTCGTGGAAGCGCAGGGCGGCTTCTTTAATCATTTCATCCATGCTATTTTGTCCTTAAAGTCGGTTGGGGGATACCCGTTGTTTCCGATTTTGCCCCAACCCAAGGGCGGGTAAAATCGGAAATGTTTGTAAAGTTTACCACGCGCGGCCGCCTTGCGCCCGCTTTTTGCGCCGTATGCGGCCGTTTTAAAGGTAGTCTTTCAGGCGTTCGGCGGCGATGTCGAACCATTGCCGCTCGCGTTCGCAACCGATAAAGCCCCGGCCTTGCGACAGGGCCGCCAGCCCCGTGCTGCCCGTACCCATGAAAGGGTCCAGTATTACCTCGCCCGGGCGGGTGTGGATGGCGGTGATTTCCTTCATCAGGGCCAGGGGTTTTTGCGTGGGGTGGGCGGTGCGTTCGCGGCCCAGCAGGGTGGGGGTTTGGAAGAAGGCGCGGCGGTAGGGCTGGTTGTCGGGCTTGTTGAACACCCATTTGCTTTGTTTGCGTTTGACCGCCCATACGGCAAATTCCATGTCTTGAACGTAACGGCGGTTTATGTTGCGCGGCATGGGGTTGGTCTTCTGCCACACCAATACGTCTTTGACCACGCCGCCCAAGTTTTGGATTTGGTCGCAGATGTGGGAAATGAATTTGTAGGAACAAAAGACAATCAAAGAGCCGTTTTGATCCAACAGGGGGAAGGCGGCGGCCAGCCATGCGGCGGGGTCGAAATCCCAATCCCAATCGCCGAAATCCACGCCTTTGCGCGGGTTGTTCATGGTGTGGAATTGGTTTTCGGCGGAAATGGCGTAGGGCGGGTCGGTGATGATGTGGTGGACGCTTATGCCCTGTTCGGCCAGTTCGGCCATTTTGTGCAGGCTGTCGGCGTGGTAGAGATGGCAGGCGGTGTGTGCGGGCATGATGGGGAATCCTTGGATGGTGGGTGTATAGCGGCCAAGGCCGTTTGGGGGTTTCCAAACGGCCTTGGCAGTGCGATTATAGTGAAATTTCTGTTTGTCTGATATGGGGGAGGGATGGGGTTGCCTTTATTTAAAGGCAGTTTGAAATTTGGCAGGTCGGACTTTAAAAATCCGACCTGTGTAGGTTGGTAGGTTGGGTTGGTAAACCCAACATATTGGCCGGGTCGGAGATTTTGTTGGGTCATGACCCAACCTATGCTTGCTGTTTTGGACGAGCGGGCGGTTTGTAGGGATGCGGGCTAGGGGTTAAAATCAAGTGAATCCGTCCCTATCACAG
>JAUMUU010000115.1:4586-5767 GCA_030530545.1 Neisseria sp.
GGGTCTTTTTTGGCTTCGCGGGACGATACTTGGAGCAGGTCCAAAAACTGCTTGTCGCCTTCAAATACTTTGCTGCTTTGAAAAACGCATTCCACGCTGGCAAGCGGTTTGCCCGTTGCGGTTAAAACCATCAGGTTGAACGCGCTCAAAGCCACGCCCAAAGGCTCTTCCGATTTGCTGGAAATTTCCAAAATCGGGCTTAGGCCGGCATCTTTTTCCAATGCGGCGGCATGTAGGGAGCGGATGGATTTTTGTTTTTGCGAAACGGCAAAACCCGCAAACCACTCAAAATCCACCTTATCGGTTTTTACTAAATAATCCCCTTGGGTTTGGGGGATATAAATCGGTCTTGTTGCCATGATTATCTCCAATTTACCTGTTCTCTGAATCCGTAAAAAATATGTTCGCTGCTGTTTTTAACCCATTCCGCATTGGGGAAGAAGGCAAAACCGGGATAAACAATCTTTGATTTTGAAGCAACATCCCCAAGATACCAATGAAAATAACATTCAGTAATATAATCAGGTGATATAGCATCAAATACCAAAACCTCAGCTTGGACATCGGTCGGTAAATAAGCCTTTAAATCTGACGGGCGGGGAATTTGCTGTATTTCAAATCTCGTCTCCCGAATCACCATATCGCCAAACATGGCCTCAAAAGCAGCAGCGGTTTTAAATTTTTCAACAGGTTGGTGGCGCAAGCCGGTGGAAGCGGCATTGGTCGGATAAAAGGCGCAATCACATTCCCATAAGATATCTGGTTTTAATAATAAAAATACCCAAAATTGGTCAGGATACTCCTGTCTTTTGTGCCATAACATCTTATTATTGGGGAACATAATGCTTAAGCAAGAAGCATTTTTCCCATCGGCACGAAATGGGTCGGGGAAAATAAATTCCCCCCCCCCCAGAAGATTCATTTAATTGTTCTGTTTGCAGGCGGGGCAGAAGGCCGTATTTTAAAATGCTGCCCACATTGTTGATATGGGTAAAATGTATCAACCATTTAATCCCGCGTTCTTCAGCCCTTGCTTTAATTTGTTCTTTATTATCCATACGTTTTCCTTTGTATAAAAATGACCCGAAATATCATTTCAGGCCATTTTATCATCATTTACAGCTTCCCTTTAACCCAGCCTTCTGCCGAATCCAGCATCGCGCCGACTTGGGAAGCATCCG
>JAUMUU010000116.1 GCA_030530545.1 Neisseria sp.
TGATGGGGCAGGTATTCGATGCCGACACCGCCACGCAAGATTGGTTTGCCGAACCCGACAACGAATAAAGCCAATCCCGCTAGGCCGTCTGAAAACCATCCCTGTTTTTCAGACGGCCTTTCCGATAATTTCCAGTCTGCAGCCCTTGCGCATCAAAACGTCCTGCCCGACAAATAGCCGATAATTGAGGGGCGCAGGAAACGGCAGGCTTCCGCCGCTTCAATCAGATGACGGAATCCCAAGATGCCGCCGGTACGGATACCCGCATCCTTCAAACCCGTTGTACAATCCGCCGTCAAAACTTTCAGACGGCATCACGGATACGCGCGTCGGTCGGCAATACATTTTTTAACCGCCGATGAAACGCCCCAAACCGCCCGTCCCCATCCAACTGCAACCCAAACCCGAAACCATGCCCATACTCCCGCTTTTAAACCGTTCCCCCGATTCCCTGTTGGCCGAAGGCTGGACAGCCTCGCAGTTTTCCGCCGCCACGCTCTCGCTGGCCGCGCGTTTGCGTGCGCACCAGGTGCGAGCCGCCGCTTTGTGGTTTGACGATGCGGCGCGGTTTGCCTCTGCGCTGCTGGCGGCGTGGCTGGCGGGCGCGGAGGTGTATCTGCCGCCGAATCTGGCGGAGGAAAACCGCCGTTGGGCGGAAGCGGGCGGGGCGGTGTGGCTGAGCGACGTGCCGGAAGTTTCAGACGGCCTCTGGCTGTACGACGGGGCGGCGGAGCAGGCGGCCGCGCCGGCGGAAGCGTTGGAATGGCCGCGTGAAAACGTGCTGTATCTGAAAACTTCCGGCTCTTCGGGCGAGGCGAAGGTGGAAACCAAAACCCGCGCGCAGATACTGGCCGAAGCGGCGGCGGTGGCCGACAGGCTGCCTGCAAGCTGGCGCGGCCTGGCCGCGGCGGGCAGCGTGAGCCCGCAGCATTTATACGGGCTGACCTTCCGCGTGTTCGTGTCGCTGGCATCGGGCTGGGCAATCGGGCGGCGGCAGTGCGTGTATCCCGAATTGCTGCTGGCCGATTCGCGCCGCGAGTGCGTGTGGATTGCCAGCCCCGCGCTGTTGAACCGCTTGGGCGAGGGGCGAGATTGGGCGCGGCTGCGGCAGAATGTGCGCGGCATCATCAGCGCGGGCGGAATGCTGCCGGAGGCCACCGCCGCGCTGCTGCAAGAGAAGCTGGGCTTTGCGCCGCACGATGTGTACGGCAGCACGGAAACCGGCGTCATCGCGCTGCGGCAGGGCGGCGATTGGGAGCTGCTGCCCGCAGTGGAGGCTTCGGTGAACGCAGAAAACATTTTTCAGGTAGCCTCGCCGTGGAGCGGCGGGGTGAGGCAAACCGCCGATGCGGTGCGGCTGGACGGGCGGCGGCTGGAGCTGCTCGGCCGCCAAGACCGCATCATCAAGCTGGAAGACAAGCGCGTGTCGCTGGCGCAGCTGGAGCACGATTTGCTCGCCCACGGCTGGGTGGCCGACGCGCATTGCGCCCGCCATCCGCAGCACGGCCGGATTGCCGCCTGGGCGGCACTTTCCGCCGAAGGCATTGCCGCGCTGCGCGAACAGGGGCGCGCCGCCGTGGTGCAAACCCTGAAACAGCATCTGGCCAAAACGCAAGACACCGCCGCGCTGCCGCGCTATTGGCGTTTCGCCGCCGTCCTGCCGCGCAACCCGCAGGCGAAAATCCGCGAACAGGATTTTCAGACGGCCTTTACCGTGCCGCAAACCGCGCCGCAATGGGCTTTGCTGCACGAAAACGCAGAAGCGCGCGAATATGCGTTTGAAGGCGTTGTGCCGCTGGATTTGACTTATTTCGGCGGCCATTTCGCCGATTTCCCGCTGGTGCCCGGCGTGATTGAAGTGCAGTGGGCGATGGATTTGGCGGCACGCTTCGACTGGGGCGGAAAACCGGTGCAACACATCGAAAACCTGAAATACCAGCACTTTGTGCGCCCGCACGACACCGTGCAGCTCACGCTGCGGCACGACGCGGCGAAAAACAAAATCCATTTCGCCATCAGGCAGGGCGACACGCCTTGCGCTTCGGGCAGGGTGGCGCTGCATGACTAGGCTCGCGTGGCTGTATGCCCTGCTGCTGGCCTTCGCCGCCGCGTGGCTGGGCTGGGGGATAGCGCAAGGAGGCCGTCTGCAAACCGACCTCACCGCGCTGTTGCCCGCCGACGCGCAGGTGGACGCGGTGTGGCGCGCGGCAGACGAAGCGGGCGAAAAACAGCTCAACGGCCAAATCCTGCTCTTGGTGGGCAGCGAAGATGCCGACCGCGCCTTCGCCGCCGCCGAACAGGTGGCCGGCCGCTGGCGGCAAAGCGGCCTGTTCGCCGCGGTGGACAGCCGCCTAAACCCCGATTTGGCACAACTGCGGCAGGAAATCCGCCGCCTCGGCGTGAACGCCCTGCCGCGCGAACAGCAACAGCTGCTCTTGCACGACCCCGCCGCCTATTTCCAACAACGCGCCGAAGACGCGGCCAACCCGTTTGCCGCGCAAATCGTGCCGCTGGAAGACGACTGGCTCGGCTTCGCCCGCTTCGTGCAGCAAAAACAGCCCTCCGGCCGCCTGCAATGGCACAGCGGCAACGGCATGATGTATAGCGAACAAGACGGCATCACTTGGGTGTGGCTGCGCGCCAGGCTACCTGAAAAAGCCGCCGCCGATCAGGCCGAACGCCTGCTGCCGCTTTTGGCCGATTCCCGCGCCCAAGCCGAGCGCGGCGGCTACCGCCTGCTGGCCGCCGGCGGCGCATTGTTTGCCGCCGAAGCCAAAACCCAATCCGAACGCGAAAGCGGCCTGATGTCCGCCATCGGCCTGTCGCTCACCTTCGCCCTGCTGCTGGCCGTGTTCCGCAGCCCGCGCGTGTTTGCGCTGGTGTTGCCGCTGGGCGCGGGCATGCTGCTCGGCGCGGCGGCCGTGGTGGGCGTGTTCGGGCAGATTCATATCCTCACCGTCGTGATCGGCACCAGCCTGGTGGGGATGCTGGTGGACTTCCCGCTGCACTGGCTCACGCCCTCGGTGTTTTCGCCCGACTGGGCGGCCAAAGAAGCCATGCGCCGCGTCCTGCCCGCCTTCCTCGCCGGGCTGGGCATCACCGCCACCGGCTACCTGCTGCTCGCCTTCACCCCGCTGCCCGTGCTGCGCCAAACCGCCGTGTTTTCCGTGGCCGCGCTCGGCGGCGCGTTTGCCGCCACCGTGCTCCTGCTGCCACCGCTGTTCTACGGCTACCGCCCCCGCGCCGCCCGGTTTGCCGCCGCCATGCATAAGCTCGCCACCGCCCGCCTGCACTGGCTGCTCCTGCCCATCCTGCTGCTGGCCGCCGCAGGCTACCTGAAAACCGACTGGCGCGACGACATCCGCGACTGGGCGGCCCTGTCGCCCCGGCTCATCGCCGAAATGCGCCAAGTGGCCGACATCAGCGGCAACGACACCGGCGGCCGCAGCATCCTCGTGCAGGCCAATAATGCAGACGAACTCTTGCGCCGCAGCGCGCAAGTGGAAGCCGCCCTGCAACCCTTGGTCGGCAAAGGCGGCCTCGGCGGCATGCAGTCGCTCAACCAATGGCTGCTTCCCGCCGAAGAACAGCAAGCCTTGCTCGCCCAACTGCGCCGCCTGGCCGAACAACCCGCCCCGTCGGCCGATCCCATGCTCCAGCTCGGCTTGAAGGCCGACACCATCCAAACCGCCCTGCAACAGGCCGCCGCCCAGCCCGTCGTCCCGCTTGATCAAGCCTTAAGCGGGCAAACCGCCGAAGCCTGGCGCACCCTCTATCTGGGCAACATCCAAGGCCAAGAAGCCGCCCTCGTGCGCGTGCAAGGCCTGAACGATGCCGCCGCCGTGCAAACCGCGCTCTCCGCCCTGCCCTGCAACCAAAGCGGCACCTGCGCCCGGCTGGTGGACAAACGCGCCCGGCTGAACGAACTCTTCCGCCACACCCGCAACCACGCCGCCTGGCTCAAACTCGCCTCCTTCGCCCTGGCCTGGCTCGTGCTGTGGCGCATCTTCGGCGCACGGCGCGGCAGCCTCATCCTCGCCGTGCCGCTGATTTCCGCCGCCGCCACCGTCGGCCTGCTCGGCTGGCTCGGCCTGCCAGTCAGCCTGTTCGCCATGTTCGGCCTGCTCTTGGTGGCCGCCGTGGGCGCGGACTACGCCGTCTACGCCCTCACCGCCCGCGAAACCCCCGCCGCCAAACTCGGCGGCATCCTCCTCGCCGCCCTCACCACCGCCATCTCCTTCCTGCTGCTCGCCATCAGCACCACCCCCGCCGTCGCCGCCTTCGGCATCACCGTATCGCTCGGCGTGGGGCTGAACGTGCTGCTCTCGGCCTGGCTGTTGAAGAAGGAAGGCGCGGGGCGGGAGGCCGTCTGAAAGCGTGGCAAAACATGTGTAGCGTACTGCCGTTCACCTTCCCCGCCCACTTTCAGACGGCCTGTGAGGCTACCTGAAAACAGAAGCCGTAAGCCGGATTCTTGCATCCGGCCTGCGGCACTCCATACTCAACCAAGGAGTTTTATTATGAACAAACAACCCCTAACCCTCACCGAACAAGGCAGCTTTTTCGTGGGTGGTACAGTGATTCAGGCAGACGGCGCATACAGCACCGAAAACCCGATGAGCCACGAAGGACAAACCTTTCACGGCGACCATGCCTACGTTTCCTACCAAATTCCCGTAAACGCCCACCGCCTGCCGCTCGTTTTCCTGCACGGAGCAGGACAATCGGGCAAAACCTGGGAATCCACACCCGACGGGCGCGAAGGCTTCGGCACGCTATTTCTGCGGCGCGGTTTTGCCACCTATCTTTTAGACCAACCCAGACGCGGACGTGCGGGCAACAGCACCATCGCCGACAACGCGCCCGTGTTGCCCAACGACCAGTTCTGGTTTGAAAACTTCCGCATGGGTATTTTCCCAAATCTGTTTGCAGACGGGCAGTTCCCAAAAGATGCCGCCAGCCTGAACCAGTTTTTGCGCCAAATCACACCCAATACCGGCGCGTATGATTTGGACGTGGTGTCCGATGCCGTTGCCGCCGTGTTCGACCGCATTGGCGAAGGCGTGCTGATTACCCACTCGCAAGGCGGCGGCCCCGGTTGGCAGACCGTGCTGAAAAATCCCGAAAAAGTGAAAGCCGTGGTTTCCTACGAACCCGGCACCGAGTTTGTTTTCCCCGAAAACGAAATGCCGAGCGTCGCCACGCCCGCTAACGACGCCGCCAATATTTCACTCTCGCAGCCTATCAGTGCCGAACGTTTCGCCCTGCTGACCAAAATGTCCATCGTCATCTACTACGGCGATTACATCTCGGCAGACAACCCGCACTGGGCATCACAACGGTGGATTGAGCGCATCCATATGGCGCAAGCCTTCGCCGACTGCGTCAACCGCCACGGCGGCGATGCCAGCGTCGTGCGCCTGCCCGACATCGGCATACGCGGCAACAGCCATTTCGCCTTTGCCGAAGCAAATAACGTGGAAATTGCTGATGTGCTGGAAAACTGGTTGGCAGAAAAAGGACTGAAATAAGCAGCCACAGATTGAATACCCGCATCCAAACTATGGCTGCTTTCAGGTAGCCTTTGGTGGCGCAAAGTACATTTCACATCCGCCCGCCGCTACAAAAAGGCTACCTGAAACTTAAACCCATACGGTTTTATATATTGATGCCGCGCAAACCTTATCCCA
>JAUMUU010000117.1 GCA_030530545.1 Neisseria sp.
GCGTTAATCACGCCGTCTTTCAGGCCGTCGCGCGCGTCGCAGCGGTTTTTCACCGCTTCGCTCACTTTGTCCAAATCGGCCCGGGTCAGGGCGTTGGCCAGGATTTTGTTGCCCTGCGCGTCTTTGGGGGCGATTTTCATGAACTGTTGGTAATCCCATTGCTGGGCGACGGCGGCGCGGGACAGGCGGAAGCCGGGGTTGGCGGCAATCACGCCGTCAAATTCCAAGGGATAACGCTGGGCGGCCATCATGGCTTCGCGTCCGCCGTTGGAGCAGCCCATGAAGTAGCTGTGCTGCGGTGCGGCGGCATACATTTTTTGAACCAGCTGTTTGGCAACGTTGGTAACTTTGCCGGTGGATTGGTAGGCGAAGTCCAAACGCGCCTGCTGGTCCGCGCCGAAATCGGGTGTGGGCGCGGGGTGGCCGCCGTCCATGCTGACCACGGCATAACCGCGCATCAGGGCGGGCGCGGCGGTGGAGGTGCGCACGGGTATGCCGCCCACGGCGGGGGCGACGAAGCCGTCTATCCCGCCGCCGCCTTGGAACAGGAAGCCGCCGTTCCAGTTTTCCGGCAGGCGAAGCTGGAATTTCGTGCCGTAGTGTTTGCCGTCCGCGCCTGTGCGCGCGCCGATTTCGCCTTCGATTACGCAGTGCGGTTTGGCCAGCAGCACGTTGGTCGAGCCGCCGGTGAGGGAAGACATTCTGTCGGCAGCGATTTCGCCGTCCGACCATTGGGCTTTGGTGATGGCGGTGTCGGCGATTTGGCTGTTTTTCAGCGCAAGGCACTGCTGCCGCGCATTTTGGTTGGATGCGGGCGCGGCCTGGGCGGGCAGGGCGGCGGCAAGGGCGGCGGCCAACAGGCCGGGACGGGTGAATCGGCTGTTCATCGTTATTCCTTTGCGGTCGGATGAGGCGGTGTTTGGCGCAGGTTTTATTTTTTCATGCCGGGTATTTTCAGACCCAACAGGCTGATTCTGGCTTTGTCGTCCAATTCTTTGACGGTGATTTCAAAGCCGTTCAAGTCTATGCGGTCGCCGGCCACGGCTATGTCGCCGAAGTGGCGGCGGAACAGGTCGCCCAGGCACAGCCCTTTTTCGTCTTCGCTGATTTGCAGGCCGTATACGGTGGCCAGTTCGCCGACTTTGGTTTCGGGTTTGAGGTTGAATGCGCCAAAGAAGTTTTGCTCGGTGCTGTGGCCGGTTTGGGAAAAGAGTTTGGCAAAGTCGTTGCCCAGTTGTTCGTCCATTACGAACCAGGCGATGTCGCCGGCCTGCATTTGTGTGTTGGGCAGGACGTTTACGGTTTTGTTTTTGCGGATGAGGGCGAAAAACTGGCCGTCTGAAAAGCGGTCGCGGGTCATGGCCGAGGGATGGCTGTTTTCGGCCTCAGAGCCCTCTTCGACTTTGAAGGACTGCAGGGAAACCGCCAGTTTGTCGGCCAGCCAGATTTCGCGCTGCGCCAGGGGTTCGGGTTTGGGCGGCAGGACGACTTTGAGCAATCGGGCAAACAGCGGGATGGTCGTGCCCTGGATCAGCAGAGACAAAATCACCACGGCGAAGGCTACGTCAAACAGCATCATGGCATTGGGCACGCCCTTCATCAGCGGGGCCATGGCCAGGGTGATGGGCACTGCGCCGCGCAGGCCCACCCAACTGATATAGGCGACTTCGCGGGGTTTGTAGTGGAAGAAGCGCAACGAGGTCCAAACGGCTATGGGGCGGGCGACCAAAATCAAGAAGGCGGCGATGATCAGGGCGTAGATGCCGCTGTCCCATACGCGGCCGGGGCTGACCAGCAGGCCCAGCACCAGGAACATCAAGGCTTGGGAAAGCCAGGCCAATCCGTCCATGACGTTTAAGACGTGTTCGGTGGAACTGCTGCGGAGGTTGCCTATGAACACGCCGGCCAGGTATACGGCCAAAAAGCCGCTGCCGCCCAAGAGGTTGGTGGCGGAAAACACCAGCAGGCCGCCCGATGCGATCAGGATGGCGTACAGGCCTTCGACCAGGCGGATGCGTTCCAGTATTTTGGCCAGCACCTTGCCCGCGACCACGCCTATGACCAGGCCCAGGCCCAGTTGGGAGGCGAGCATGCTGACAACGCGCGCCGCGTTCATTTCGTCGGGGGTCATAATCAGGCTGATGAACACGCTGACCAGCATGATGGCCATGGGGTCGTTGCAGCCGCTTTCGAGTTCCAGCGTGGCCAGGATGCGCGAATTGAGCCTCACGCCGCTGTTGCGCATCAGGGCGAATACGGCGGCGGCATCGGTAGAGCCGACTATGGCCGCCATGAGCAGGCCCATTTTCCAATCGATTTGCAGGAAGTGGGTAACGAACAGCCCCAGCAGGGCGACCGTGGCGATAACGCCCCAGCTGGCCAATACGGTGGCGGGTTTCCAGGCGATGCGGAAGGTTTCGAATTTGGTCCTTAGGCCGCCGTCCAGCAGGATGATGGCCAGGGCGAGCTGGCCTACGGTGTTGGCCTCGGCAACGTTGGTAAATTCGATGTGGCCTATGCCTTCGCTGCCCGCCAGCATGCCCACGCCCAAAAATACCAACAACAGGGGCATACCGAAGCGTGAGGAAATACGGGTGGCCAATACGCTGA
Organism: Neisseria sp.; assembly: GCA_030530545.1. GTDB lineage: Bacteria > Pseudomonadota > Gammaproteobacteria > Burkholderiales > Neisseriaceae > Neisseria. The sequence continues at coordinate 2,611 of JAUMUU010000117.1, forward strand.
CGAACAGTAGTGTCGCGATGACCAAAAACAAAACGTCAAGGGAATACACGATATGCTCTTTCCTGTTGCCGGGGTTTGAAAACCGTCGGATTTTAACACAGGGCGTTAATTGTCATGATACTTAATTTTGCCGCCCAAGGGCGTCAGGCCGCCTCCCAGTAGTCTATGTGGAGTTGGAGTTCGAGTTGGTTGCGCCATTCGTTGGCGACGGGCCTGTAGACGGCGCGGATTTTGGCGGGCAATTCTTCGCTGCAGCGCCAGAACATGGCATCAAACTGCCGCCCGTCCTTTTCCAACAGGGCTTTTTTGTGCCTGCCCTCCGCACCCAGCCCCCTTTGGTGCAAAACGGTAAATTCGTCGTTGAAGCTGGGCGGCGGGAAACCCTGCCCCCATACCTGGTGCGAAAGCTGCCGCGCCTGTTCCAGGTTGATGTCCCGGGCATCGAGGTTGCCGTCGGTCAAATAGCTTTGCGACAGGTTCGCGCCCTCCAGCAGTTCGTCCGCCGCCTGTTCGAAGAGTGCCTGAAATTCCGGCAAATCGCTTTCGCGTATGGTCAGCCCTGCCGCCATGGCGTGGCCGCCGAATTGCAAAATCAGCCCGGGGCGGCGTTTGGCCACCCTGTCCAGGGTGTCGCGCAGGTGTAGTGCGGGTATGGAACGGCCCGAACCCCGTATCTGCCCCGGGTCGGCAGGGGCGAAAACAATGACGGGGCGGTAAAAACGTTCTTTCAGACGGCCGGCCACTATGCCGACCACGCCTTGGTGGAAGTCTTCCCTATAGGCCACTATGGTCTTTTTTTCATCCGCGGGCGTGTCGGAAAAATCATCCAGTGCGTCCTGCAGCATGGATTGTTCGATTTCGCGCCTTTCGCTGTTCAGATTGTTCAGCTGCGCCGCCAACCTGCGTGCCTCCCCCGGGTCTTGGGCCAGCAGGCAGTTGATGCCCACCGACATATCGTCCAGCCGCCCGGCCGCGTTGATGCGGGGCCCCAGGGCGAAACCCATGTCCAAGGGTTGGGCTTTGCGCCAATCGCGCCCGGCCGCCTCAAACAGGGCGAGGATGCCCGGGCACACCTTGCCCGCGCGTATGCGTTTCAAGCCCTGGGCCACCAGTATGCGGTTGTTGCGGTCCAGCGGCACAACGTCGGCCACCGTGCCCAGGGCGACCAGGTCCAGCAGCCCGCCCAGGTTGGGTTCGGTCCGCCCGCCTGCAAAATAACCGTTCAGGCGCAATCGGGCGCGCAGGGCGGCCAACACATAAAAAATCACCCCCACCCCGGCCAGGCTTTTGCTGGCGAAGCCGCAGCCCCTTTGGTTGGGATTGACGATAATGCAGTCGGGGTCGGTGTCGGCGGGCAGGTGGTGGTCGGTGATAATCACGTCCATCCCCAAAGATTTGGCCTTTTCCACGCCCTCCGCGCCCGCCATGCCGTTGTCCACGGTCATCAGCAGTTTTGCCCCGCGCCCGGCGGCGGCTTGGGCGATTTTCGGTGTCAGGCCGTAGCCGTCTTCAAAGCGGTTGGGCACTAAAAAATCCGCCATGCCGCCCATGGCGCGCAAACCCGCCACGCCGGCGGCGCAGGCCGTTGCCCCATCCGCATCGTAATCGGCCACAATCAAAATGTTTTCCCGCGCCTGCACGGCCCGGGCCAGCCTTTCGGCGGCCTTATCGCAGTTTTTCAAATCGGTGTGGGGCAGCAGGCCGGCCAGCGCGTCGTCCAGTTCGTCTGCCGAGAGTACGCGGCGGGCGGCGCACAGGCGGGCCAGCAGGGGCGGCACGCCCGCCTGCTGCAGGTTTTGGAGGGCGGTTTCGTCTATGGGGCGGGTGAGGATGCGGGCGGATGCGGTGTTCATGAAAATACCTTGGGGTTGGAAAATCCCGCTGCGGGGCGGGGGCGATGCTTATTTTTCCGCATGGCTGCGGTACAGCCATTCTATGTCTTCATGTGCGAAGGATTCGGGGAAAAGGTAGTCGCCTTCGAAGAGGGCGATGTTCAGATGCTGCCATTTGGGATTAAAGGACGGGGTTTGGCTGCGCACGGCGTTTAACAGCAATATGGTGCAATAATAATGCGCCTTGCCGCGTTCGGCCAATATGAAGGGGCGGCCGATTGCGCCTTTGGCATGAAGCGCGCTTTGCCGCCTTTGGCGGCCGTTTAGGAATTTGGGGCGGGTGACGGCAAAGCTGCGGGCCTTGTCTGAGGCCAGGAATTCGCGCAGGGGGGTCAGCAGGACCTGGTCGGGTTTTTGCGGGTCGTCATCCGTGGCCGCATGGGCTATCAGGATTTCGGGCCGGGTTTCCACTATGATGCCTATGTGGGAGTAGTCGCTGTTGCTCAAATAGCGGATAAGCCTGCTGTCGGCGGAAATGCCGCCCCTGAATATCCAGTCGCCCTGCCGGACGGCGATTTCGGGCGGGAGGGACAGGGGCGGCGGGGCGGTGTGGAGGGTCAGCCACACGGCGGCAACGGCAGCCAGCAAGCCTGAGGCCGGATAAGGCCAAACCGCCCTCCGGCACTTGCCCTTAGGCTTACAGCTTGATTTTCCAGCCATGGTCCGTTTCTATGACGGATACGTTCTCCGTTTTGGTGTTGCCTTGTTTGAAGCGCACATCCACTTGAACCCTGCCTTGTTTGGCATCTTGGGGCGAGGCTTGGAAGGGCTGGGCGGTAACTTCGTCCACGCCGCCAAGCTGGTCGGCCCTGGCCTTGCTTTGGGCCACGCCGGCTTTGATTTTGCCGTTCACCATTTCTTCCACGCCGGGTTTGTCTTTGGCTTCGGCGGGGATGTCTATAAGCGCCATAGCGCCATCGGCATCGCCTTGGTAGGTTTTTTCAATAAAGGCCTTGGCCGTACCCTCGGGGCTGCTGCCCGCGCCAGAACAGGCGGCCAGAACCGCGCTCAAAGCAATGGCTGCCAAGGGGGTGAATAGCTTGTTCATCA
>JAUMUU010000008.1 GCA_030530545.1 Neisseria sp.
CTACGTGACCGATGGTGCCGACGTTTACGTGCGGTTTGCTACGTTCAAACTTTTCCTTAGCCATTAGCTAATTCCTTTTAAATAAAGATCGTTAAAGAACAGGGGAAAGGCCGCCTGAAAGCCGGTTTTGTCCTTCAGGCGGCCTGCTTGCTGATCAGCCTTTGCGGGCTTCAGTTACAGCTGCAGCCACATGTGCGGGTGCTTCTGCATATTTTTTAAACTCCATAGAGTAAGTGGCGCGGCCCTGGGTGGCGGAACGCAGGTCGGTGGAATAACCGAACATGGAGGCCAAAGGCACTTCGGCACGGACTTTCTTGCCGCCGATACCGTCGTCATCCATACCCAGCACCACACCGCGACGGCGGTTCAAATCGCCCATCACATCGCCCATGTATTCCTCCGGGGTTTCCACTTCCACTTCCATAATCGGCTCCAACAACACCGGGGAAGCCTTTTTCATACCTTCCTTAAAGGCCATGGAAGCGGCCAGCTCAAACGCAATCTGCGAAGAGTCCACATCATGGTAAGAACCGAAAATCAGGCGGATACGCACATCTACCACGGGGTAGCCGGCAATAATGCCGTTGGACAGGGTATCACGGATGCCTTTATCGCAAGAGGGAATGAATTCGCGCGGAATCACGCCGCCCTTAATCTCATCGATAAACTCATATCCCGCGCCGCCCGGCTCCATGGGTTCCATTTTGATGACCACATGGCCGTATTGGCCTTTACCGCCGGACTGTTTGACGTGCTTGGCTTCCGATTCGACCTCCTTGCGGATGGTTTCGCGGTAGGCCACCTGGGGTTCGCCCACATTGGCCTCCACGCCGAATTCGCGCTTCATGCGGTCCACAATGATTTCCAGGTGCAATTCGCCCATGCCGGAAATAATGGTCTGGCCGGATTCCTCATCGGTACGCACGCGGAAAGACGGGTCCTCCTTGGCCAGGCGGTTGAGTGCGATACCCATTTTTTCCTGGTCGGCCTTGGTTTTGGGCTCTACGGCGATATGGATTACCGGCTCGGGGAATTCCATGCGTTCCAAGATGATGGGAGAATCTTCGGCACACAGGGTTTCGCCCGTGGTAACGTCTTTCAAGCCTATGGCGGCGGCGATGTCGCCTGCGCGCACTTCTTCGATTTCGGTGCGGTCGGCGGCGGTCATCTGCACCAGGCGGCCTATGCGCTCGCGCGTGCCTTTAACCGAATTCAAAACACTGTCGCCGGATTTCACCACGCCCGAATAAACGCGGATAAAGGTCAATTGGCCGACATATTTGTCGTTCAGCATCTTGAATGCCAAGGCGGAGAATTTCTCGTCGTCGGATGCCTGGCGGCTGTCGGCTGCCTCGGTGTTGGGGTTTACACCCTGCACAGGCGGGATGTCGGTCGGGGCGGGCAGCAATTCGACCACTGCATCCAACATACGCTGAACACCTTTGTTTTTGAAGGCAGAACCGCACAACATGGGCTGGATTTCGCCGGCCAGGGTACGTTGGCGCAAGGCAGAAACAATTTCCTGCTCGGACAGCTCTTCGCCGCCCAAGTATTTGTCCATCAGTTCCTCGTTGGCTTCGGCGGCAGCCTCTATCATGTTTTGCCGCCATTCTTCCGCAGTCGCCACCAAATCGGCCGGAATATCGCCGTATTCGAAAGTTACGCCCTTGTCGGCCTCGTTCCAAATAATGGCCTTCATTTTCAGCAAATCGACCACGCCTTCAAACGCATCTTCCGCACCCACGGGAATCACTATGGGTACGGGGTTGGCGCGCAGGCGGGTTTTCATCTGCTCGACCACGCGGAAGAAGTTTGCGCCCTGGCGGTCCATTTTGTTTACAAAGGCGATACGCGGCACTTTGTATTTGTTGGCCTGCCGCCACACGGTTTCAGACTGGGGCTGCACGCCGCCGACCGCGCAGTAAACCATGACCGCGCCGTCCAAAACGCGCATGGAGCGTTCCACTTCCACAGTGAAGTCCACGTGTCCCGGGGTGTCGATAATGTTAAAGCGGTGTTCGGGGAACTGTTTGGCCATACCGGACCAATAGGAGGTTACGGCGGCGGAAGTGATGGTAATGCCGCGTTCCTGTTCCTGTTCCATATAGTCGGTAGTAGCCGCACCGTCATGCACCTCGCCCAACTTGTGCGTCAGGCCGGTGTAAAACAGGATACGTTCCGTCGTCGTGGTTTTGCCGGCATCGATGTGCGCGGAAATACCGATGTTGCGGTATAGGTTGATGGGGGTTTTGCGAGCCATTTTAACTGCCTTTCTGTATTAGAAACGGAAATGGGAGAAGGCTCGGTTGGCTTCTGCCATACGGTGTACTTCTTCGCGTTTTTTCAGTGCGCCGCCACGGCCTTCGGCCGCGTCTATCAGTTCGCCGGCCAGGCGCAAATCCATGGATTTTTCGCCGCGTTTGCGGGCGGCATCGCGAATCCAGCGCATCGCCAGTGCCAAACGGCGTTCGGCGCGCACTTCTACGGGAACCTGGTAGTTCGCACCGCCGACACGGCGGCTTTTGACTTCTACAACGGGCTTGGCGTTGGCAATGGCCTCGCTGAATACCTCTATGGCTTCCTTGCCTTGGACTTTTTTGGCTATCTGTTCCAATGCGCCGTAAACAATGCGTTCGGCAACGGCTTTTTTGCCGTCTATCATCAAAACATTCATGAATTTGGTCAGTTCGACATTGCCGAATTTGGGATCCGGCAATACGTTGCGTTTGGGTACTTCTCTACGTCTTGGCATTTTAATTCCTTAAAATCTCTATTCAGTTGGGGCAATCCCATGAATGCCCAAGAAAAGCATTCACTTACTCGGCCATTGTTTCCGCCCGGCCGACGTGCCAGCAAAAGGATGGGGTTATTTGGGGCGTTTCGCGCCGTATTTGGAGCGGGCCTGTTTGCGGTCTTTCACGCCTGCGGTATCCAAAGAACCGCGTACGGTGTGGTAACGCACACCCGGCAAGTCTTTTACGCGGCCGCCGCGAATCAGCACCACGCTGTGCTCCTGCAGGTTGTGGCCTTCGCCGCCTATGTATGAAATCACTTCGAAACCGTTGGTCAGGCGCACTTTGCAGACTTTGCGCAAGGCGGAGTTCGGTTTTTTCGGGGTGGTGGTGTACACGCGGGTGCATACGCCGCGTTTCTGCGGGCAGGCTTCCAGTGCGGGCACTTTATTGACGTACACGGGCTTTTGACGGCCTTTGCGTACCAGTTGGTTGATAGTAGGCATAATCGAATCCTGTTGAATGTTGTCTGCCGATACCGTATCGGCAAGAGGCTGATTATAATGGGAATGAGGCGGACGGGTCAAGCCGCCTCGCGCTTTCCCCCTTATCGGGCGTTTTTTGGTTGGGCCCGATTCGCCATAATGCGGCAAAAATGCAAAATCCGGGCCGCCTGAAAACGGATTCGGGCGACCCGGGGACAAAGTTTGCGCCTAAGATTTGTCGAATACGCTGCCGCCTTTGCGCCTCATCACCGCAGGCACTTCCAATTCGGCCGCATCGCGCTCGGTCATGCCCGACATTTCGGACAGGCGCATATTCCTGGCCTCCCTGCCGGACTGGATTAATCCTTCCGCATTGAACATTCCCGCATCGTCAAAGGAGGAAACGTTGTTTTCCTGATAGGCCGACCGGCCGCTGCGGGCGGAAAAGGGCGATGCCGTGCGGTTGGGCGCGGCGGACGGGTGGCTGCCGCTTTCTTTCAGCCCGGTGGCGATGATGGTAACGCGGATGGCGTCTTCCGCCATGTTGTCATCCTCGGCCGTGCCGTATTTGCGTTCGGAATCGGGATGGGCGTAGCCGTCTATCACCCGCATGATTTCGCGGTATTCCGACATTTTCAGGCAGCCCGGCGCGGTCGTGATGTTCACCAGCACCCCGCGCGCGCCGTCCAGGCTCACATTGTCCAGCAGCGGGCTGGCAATGGCCTCCTCGGTTGCCAGGCGGGCGCGGTCCACCCCCTGGGACGCGCCTGAACCCATCATGGCCATGCCGGTGATGCCCATGACGTTTTTCACGTCGGCAAAATCCAAATTGATGAAGCCCGGGCGCGTAACCACTTCGGAAATGCCGGCCACGGCGGCATGCAGCACGTTGTCGGCCGCCTGAAAGGCCTCGCGCACGGTAATGTCCTCGCCCAGGGCGGTCATTAATTTGTCATTGGGAATGACAATCAGGGAATCCACCTGCGTTTTCAGGTGTTCTATGCCCTGTTGCGCGATATGGATGCGCTTGCCCTCGTGTTCGAACGGGCGGGTAACGACCGCAACCGTCAAAATACCCATTTCCTTGGCGATTTCCGCCACCACCGGTGCCGCACCCGTGCCGGTGCCGCCGCCCATGCCCGTGGTAATAAACAGCATATTCGCGCCACGGATGGCCTCGGTAATCGCCTCGCGTTCCTCCAGCGCCGCCTCCCTGCCGATTTCGGGGTCTGCGCCCGCGCCCAGGCCTTTGGTGATGCTGGTTCCCAACTGAATCCGCTTGGGCGCGTTATTCTTACCCAGGGCCTGCGCGTCCGTATTGGCGCTGATAAATTCCACGCCCTGGATATTGTTTTTAATCATATTGTTGATGGCGTTGCAACCGCCGCCGCCGATACCGATTACTTTGATGACGGCAGGGCTTACGGCAGAATCTTCCACCACATCGTAAACCAAACTCATTGACTACTCCTTAACGCCCGCATAGGACGGTGGCAAATTTTGAACAAACTTCTTCGATTATATAAGAAGCAGGCATACTTGGCACAATTTCCTAGCCTTTCCGGGTAATTTTCCGTTTATGCGCCTGTATTTAAATGGGACTTTAGGCCGTCAATAGCTGCCCAAAATCCAATTTTTCAGCCTGGTGAAGAAACCTTCCTTGTGTTTGTGCTGCACCTCGTAGATGGGCAGGCCGGGGTCTATGCTGCCGTTTCTGTCGTCTTTCAGGGCGGCATACAGCAGGCCGACCACGGTGGCGTTGCGCGGGTTGCGGATGTTTCCCGAAACGCCCAGCATTTCCGTAGGCACGCCGACGCGGGCGGGCAGGCCGAAAAAGTCTTCCGCCAATTCGACTATGCCCTCCAGCATGGACGTGCCGCCGGTCAGGACTATGCCCGATGTCAGCAGGTCCTCGGAAAAGCCGCTGCGGCGCAGTTCGTATTGGACGAATTCAAAAATCTCGGTAACGCGCGGCTCTATGACCCTGGCCAGGCCTTCGCGCGAAATCTGGCGGGACGGGCGGTCGCCCACGCCCAGCACTTCGACCATTTCGTCCAGGCCGGGAACGGTGGGGTAAACCGCGCCGTAATTGGTTTTGATTTGTTCGGCTGCCGAACTGGGCGTACGCAGCGCGACCGACAGGTCGTTGGTGATAAGGTCGCCCGCCATGCCTATGACGGCGGTGTGGCGGATTGCGCCGTTGATGTAAACCGCGATATCGGTCGTGCCTCCGCCTATGTCTATGACGCACACGCCCAATTCTTTTTCGTCATCGCTCAAGACCGCCTGGCCGCTGGCCAAGGGCTGCAAAACCACCTTGCTCATTTCCAGGCCGCATCTGAATATGCATTTTTCGATGTTTTGCAAGGCGGGGCGCGAACCGGTAATGATGTGCACGCGGGTGTCCAGGCGGGTGCCGCTCATGCCTATGGGGTCGCGCACGCCGGGTTGGTTGTCTATGATGTATTCCTGCACTACGGTATGCAGGATTTCGTGTTCGGGCGGGATGCTGACGGTTTTGGCGGTTTCTATGGCGCGGCCTATGTCGTATTCGGTAACTTCGCCGTTCATGATTTTGACCACGCCTTGCGAATTCATGCTGCGGATATGGTTGCCCGCAATGCCGGTAACGACTTTGCTGATGGTGCAGCCGGCCATCATAGATGCTTCGTCCACCGCCTGTTTGATGGCCTGCGTGGTCGCGTCTATATTGGTAACCATGCCGGCCTTCAGGCCCCGGGAGGGCACTTGGCTCATGCCGACTATTTGGATTTCGCCGTTGTCCTGTATTTCGCCTATCAGGGCTATTACTTTGGATGTGCCGATGTCCAGTGCGCCGACAATCCGTTTCTTATCTTTAATCATTTTTTTGTCCCATGGTCCGGTTGTTTTTTATTCGGTGCCCTCAAGCGGCCCTGCCTCCGGCTCCGCCTCGTTTTGGTCCCGTGTTTTGGCGCGTACGGCAAACCCGTCGCTGTAGCGCATGTCTATGTAGGCCAGGCGGCCGGCCTGCGGCCTAAGGGTGTCCGGCCAGACGGCGGCAAACCGTTTGATGCGTTCGATTTCATCCCCCCTTCCCAAACGTACGGTTATGCCGTTGTCCAATTCCAATTCCCACGATGCGCGCGCGGTGTAGGTCAGTTTCTTCACGTTCAGGCCCAGGGGGCGCAGTTCTTTTTGAAAATCCCGCCAACGCGATAGCATAATTTTACCCTCATCGTCCCATCCTTCAAATAGCGGCAGCCCGGTTTTTTCGTCCAGTCGGGCGGAAAAAAGGTTGCCCTCGCTGTCCAGCAGGCGGCCGTCCCGCCAACGGGCGGCCGGTTTGCGTTCGACCAGGATGATTTCTACCGTGTCGGGCAGCCTGCGGCGCACTTGTGCCTTGGCTATCCACGGCAGGCGGGAAAATGCTTCTTGGGCGCTGTTCAGGTCGGCCTTCAGGATGCCGCCGCGTATGTGTTTTTGCGCCAGCCGCCGCAGTTCCCCCCGGTCGCTGCGAACCAGGTCGCCCTCTATGTCTATGCGGCGTATAGGCAGATAGGGCGAATGGTACAGCCAGATGGCGGCCGCGCTGAGCAGCATCAGTAATACCGCCAGGTACAGCCAGGCCAGGGTGCGGCGCATACCTCCCTTATTTTCCGTCATGGGCGGTTTTCAGTATTTCTATGCACAGCCGGGTAAAGTCCATGCCCTCGCGCGCGGCCGCCATGGGGAAGAGGCTGTGTGAGGTCATGCCCGGCAGGGTGTTGGCCTCCAATAGGTAGAAGCCGCCGTCCCGGCCTTTTAAAAAGTCTATCCGCCCCCAGCCCCTGCCGCCTATGGCTTGGAATGCTTCTTCGGCCAGGCGGCGCATTGTTTGTTCGTCCTCCGCGCCCAGGTCTGCCGGACATTGGTAAACGGTGTCGTTCCGGTCGTATTTGGCCTCTTTGTCGTAAAATTCGGTGGCGGGGATGATTTTTATGCAGGGCAGGGCGCGGCCGTCCAATATGGCGCAGGTGTATTCCCCCCCGCCTATGAAGGCCTCGGCAATGATTTCGCCTTTGAATTGTTTTTTCAGGTTGCGGTAGGTTTCCTGCAGCCGGCCCGGCTCTTTTATCTTTGCCACGCCCACGCTGCTGCCTTCGTTGGACGGTTTGACAAACAGGGGCAGGCCCAGGCGGTGTTCTACCGCCGCGAAATCGCTGTCTTCACGCAATACGGCATAATCGGGCACGGGCAGCCCCAAACCCTTCCACAGCAGTTTGCAGCGGTATTTGTCCATGCCTATGGCGGAAGCCAAAACGCCGCAGCCGGTGTAGGGGATGCCCAAGGCCTCCAATGCGCCCTGTACCGTGCCGTCTTCGCCGAAAGCCCCGTGCAGGATGTTGAACGCGCAATCGAATCCTTGCGCCTTGAGTTCGGCCAGGGGGGTTTCTTCGGGGTCTAAGGCATGGGCATCGACCCCCGCGCCGCGCAAGGCGGCCAAAACCGCCCTGCCGCTCTCCAGCGATACTTCGCGCTCGCTGGAAAAACCACCCATTAATACGGCTACTTTGCCAAAATTCAGCATAACTTCCTTTTCAAATTGTTCTTTGCCGCCGGAAAACGAAATAACGTCTTTCAGACGGCCTTCGCATCGCTGCGGCCGACAAAAACGTCTTTATTGCCCAAAACATTCCGCCTCAGCCTAATGGGCGGCATCCGCCTCCTGCGCCAGTGCGACCAGTGCGGCGGGGACTTTGTTGATGCTGCCCGCCCCCATATTCAACAGCACATCGCCGTCCCGCAACACATCCAGCAGCATATCCGGCAGCTCGTTCACATCCGCGCAATAAAGCGGATCCACCTTGCCGTAGCCGCGCACATTGCGCGCCAGCGCGCGGCTGTCCTGCGGCAGCGGGTCTTCGCCGGCGGCATAAACATCGGTCAAAACCAACACATCCACCGTATTGAGCACCCGGCTGAAATCATCGAACAAATCGCGCGTGCGGGTATAGCGGTGAGGCTGGAAGGCCAGCACCAGGCGTTTTTCCGGATACGCGCCCCTGGCGGCGGACAAAGTGGCGGCCATTTCCGCCGGATGGTGGCCGTAATCGTCAATCACCAAAGCCTTGCCGCCCTGCGGCAGCCCGATTTGGCCGTAACTTTGAAAACGGCGGCCCACGCCGGAGAACACCGACAGCCCCTGCCTGATTGCCTCCGCACCCACGCCGCATTCCACGGCAACGCCTATCGCGGCCAAAGCATTCAATACATTATGGCGGCCGGGCAGGTTCAACAGCACATCGAAACACTGCCTCTCATGCCCCTTCATATTCACATGCGCGGTAAACTTCATCTGTTCGCCCGCGCTTTGCACATTGTCGGCATAGATATCCGCGCCCTCATCCCAGCCGTAAGTGGCGTAGGGCTTGCTGATTTTGGGCAGGATGGCGCGGACGTGTTCACTGTCGGTACACAAAAAAGCCTTGCCGTAAAAAGGCATACGGTGGACAAAATCGACAAACGCCTGATGCAGCTTGCCCACATCGTGGCCGTAGGTATCCATATGGTCCTCGTCGATATTGGTAACCACGGAAATCACGGGCGACAAATAAAGGAAGGAGGCATCCGACTCATCGGCCTCGGCCACAATAAAGCGGCCGTTGCCCAAACGGGCATTGCTGCCTGCCGCATTGAGGCGGCCGCCTATGATAAAGGTCGGGTCCAGGCCGCCTGCGGCCAAAACCGAAGCGGTCAGGCTGGTGGTCGTGGTTTTGCCGTGCGTGCCGGCAATCGCGATACCCTCGCGAAAACGCATGATTTCGGCCAACATCAGCGCGCGCGGGATAACCGGAATCTGCTGCGCCAAAGCCTCCGCCACCTCGGGATTTTCCTTCCTCACCGCAGTGGAGGCCACCACCACCTCCGCGCCCAGCACATGTTCGGCGGCATGGCCCTCATCTATCCGTATCCCCAAGGCGGCCAAACGGCGCGTAACCGCGCTTTGCACCTGGTCCGAGCCGGAAACCTTAAAGCCCAGATTGTGCAACACCTCGGCAATACCGCTCATGCCCACCCCGCCGATACCGACAAAATGGATGTTCTTAATCCTGTTCTTCATCAAAAACACCTTCACGAATACAACACCGCCCGCCGGGGCGTATGGCCCTTTTCACATCCACGCCGGGCCGGATGCCGCAAAAAGTGGCGATTGTAGAGGTTTTATCACACCAATGCCAAGCCGGCGGGGCGGGGCTGCCGCATTTTCAGGACGCGCCGCATGACTGCATGGCGATTTCGGCCACCATCCCCGCACTGTCGGCCACTGCCAGCGTACGGGCGTTTTCCGCCCACGCCAGACAACGTTCCCGCGTCAGGCCGGCCAGAACCTCGGCCAGCCTGTCCGCCGTCAGCCTGGCCTGGGGCAGCAGCAGGCCCGCATCAGCCTGCACCATAAAGCGGGCGTTGGCCGTCTGATGGTCGTCCACCGCATAAGGATAAGGCACCAGCAAAGCACCCAGCCCCGCAGCCGTCAATTCCGCTATCGTCAGCGCGCCGGCACGGCAAACCGCCAAATCGGCATCGCGGTAGGCGGAGGCCATATCATCGATAAACTCGACACACTCCGCCTCCACGCCCGCGTCCCTATAGGCCGCCTCCAAAGCCTCCAGCCTGCCGCGTCCCGACTGGTGCAGGACCCGGGGCCGCCCTTCCCTGTCCAGCCGCGCCAAAGCCGCCGGCAGCAACTCGTTCAACACCTGCGCCCCCTGGCTGCCGCCCACCGCCAAAATCTTCAAAGGCCCCTCCCGTCCGGCAAACCTCCCACCCGGCACCGGCAGGGAGGCGATTTCGGCACGCACGGGGTTGCCGACCAAAACACCCTCAGCGCCCAACGCCTGCGGAAAGGCATACAGCACCTTGGCCGCCACGCGCGACAAATACCTGTTGGACAAACCCGCCACCGCGTTTTGCTCGTGAATCACCAAAGGCACGCGGGAAAGGCCGGCCGCCACCCCGCCCGGAAAAGTAACGAAACCGCCGAAACCGACCACGCACGAAACCCGGTGCCTGCGTATCACCCGGCGCGCCTTCATCACCGCCTTGGGCAGGACGAAAGGCAAAAGCAGCTTGCGTTTCAAACCGTTGCCGCGCACCCCCTTGACGGCCAGCGTCTCCAGCGGAATATCGTATTTGGGCACAATGCGCGACTCCATAGAATCATCGCTGCCCAGCCAAATGACGTGCTGGCCCCGGTCGCGCAATGCCTGTGCCACGGCCAGGGCGGGGAAAATATGGCCGCCCGTCCCGGCAGCCATCAGCATAAAAGTCTTACCGGCCATACACATCCTCCTTATTATTTGTCAAAACCCAACACCTTCATACGGTTTTCATAATCAATCCGCAACAGCAGGCCAAACGCCACCAGCATGACGACCGTCATAGAGCCGCCGTAGGACACCAGAGGAAGGGGCAGCCCCTTGGGCGGCAGGATGCCTATATTGACCCCCATGTGGAAAAAACTCTGTATCCCTATCCAAATCCCTATGCCCTTGGCCACATAGGCATTGAAAAACTTCTCCAAATCGCGCGCCTTCCTGGCGATGACGAAGGCCCGCCAACACAGCCAGGCATAGGCGGCAATCACCAAAAGGATGCCGACCATGCCGAACTCTTCGCCTATGGTGGTAAAGATAAAATCGGTATGGGTTTCGTTGTTGGTCATATAAAAACGCTTTTCCACGCCCGCGCCCAAACCCAAACCCGTCCAACCGCCGCGCGCGATGCCCATCAGCGCATGGGTGGTCTGATAGCCCTTGTCGAAGGCCTGCGCCCAAGGGTCTATGAACACCATCACCCTCTTAATCCTATAAGGCGAGGCCAAAATGGCGACAACCAGGCCCACCGCCCCGGCCGCAAGCCCCGTCCCAAACCACTTTGCCGGCAGATTGGCCAAAAACAGCATACAGAAGGCTATCATCATCAGGATGACCGTCGCGCCCAAATCAGGCTCCAGTAATACGAAGCCCAACCCCGCACCCACCGCGCCGCCGGGGAAAATCATACTCTTTTTCTCACCCAGCACATCGGCGCGGCGGCAGAAGAACGCCGCCAGGTAGAGGATGACCCCCAGCTTGAATATCTCGCTGGGCTGTACCTTGAACACCTTCAAATCCAACCAGCGTTTGGCACCGTTTACCTCGGGCCCCAGCAGCAATACCGCCAACAGCGCGATGGACACCATCAGCACCCACAGCGAAGCACGCTCCCAAAACCGCATTCCCGCTGCAAAGGCAAGCAAAGCCAGCACCAGGCCTATGGCGACGAAGGCAATATGTTTGCCGACCAGCGCGAAGGGGTCTTTGATGAAGGCATGGCTGGCCTTGTCGAAGCCCACCCACACCACCGAGGAGGAATACACCATCAGGATGCCGAAAGAAACCAGCAATATCATGACCCACAACAGGGACTGGTCGATTTTGCGGCTTTGGCGCAAGGGCTTTTTCTTCATATTCATCAAGGATTCCCTGATGCCCGAAAAGGCGGCGGAATCGGAAGCCGCCTGAGGCAGCTGCCTCAGTCCCTTGCGGCCGGGCAGGGGCTTTGCGCGCCCTTCTGTATTGCGATAAAACATCTTTGGGGCGGCCTCACAATGCGGCAAAGGCTTGGGCAAACACCTGTGCGCGGTGCGCGTAGCCCTTGAACATATCAAAACTCGCACAGGCCGGGCTGAGCAGCACCGCATCGCCCTCCCGCGCCAGGCCGTAGGCCGTGCGGACGGCCTCTTCCATAGAGGCGCAATCCACCAGCCTAACCCCGCTGACGGCCAAATCGCGGCGGATTTGCGGCGCGTCCCGGCCAATCAGCACGACCGCGCGCGCCTTGTCCTTCAATACGGCGTTCAGCGGCGTAAAGTCCTGCCCCTTGCCCTGTCCGCCCAAAATCAGCACCAGGGGCTGCCGCAATCCGGCAACGGCCGCCGCCGTCGCCCCGACATTCGTCCCCTTGCTGTCGTCAATAAAGGCCACGCCGTTTTTTTCGCCGATTTTTTCCACACGGTGCGGCAGCCCCTTGAAACTTTGCACATGCGGCAAAAGGCCGCCGGTCTCCAAACCTGCCGCCCCGCACAGGGCCAGTGCCGCCAGCACGTTGGCCGCATTGTGCAAACCATGCAGCGGGATGCCGTCCAGGGACAGCAAATCCCGCCCGCCCGACTTCAGACGGCCTGCGCCGTCCAAAAAATAATCCGCCCCCCCGTCCTTCAGCGAAAACCATTTCACATCGCGCCCCGTCCGCCTCATGGCGCGGCAGAGGGCATCGTCGGCATTCAGCACCTGCACGCCCCCGCCTTGGAATATCCTGTCTTTGGTATGGGCATAATCAAGCAAATCGTCATAGCGGTCCAAGTGGTCTTCCGACACATTGAGTACGGCGGCCGCATGGGCATTCAGGCTGTATGTGCTTTCCAACTGGAAACTGGACAATTCCAACACCCACACGTCCGCACTTTTTCCGCCGCGCTGCATCAGCGCCGACAAAACCGGCACGCCCACATTGCCCGCCACCACGGTATCCAGTCCGGCCTCGCGGCACAAATGGCCGACCAGGTGCGTAACCGTGGTTTTGCCGTTGCTGCCCGTAATCGCAACCACCTTGTCCGGCCTTCCCCGCAGTTCGCGCGCCAAAATCTCGATATCGCCCAAAACCTCGCCGCCGCCTTGGCGGAAGGCCGCGATTTCCGGCAGGCGGCTGTCCATGCCGGGGCTCAAAACCAAAACATCGAAGCCGTGCGCCAAAGCGTCTTTCAGGCTGCCGGAATAATAAGGCACGCCTCCGGGCGCGGGCGCTGCGGCATCATAAGCCGATATTTGCGCGCCCTTTCCGCCCAAAAAACCGATAACCGACAAACCCGTGCCGCCCAAACCGGCCACCAAAACCCTTTTGCCCTGCCAATCATTCATGCGGTTTCCCCTAACGGATTTTCAAAGAACTGAGCCCGACCAGGCACGCGATAATGGTCAAAATCCAAAAGCGTATGACCACCTGCGTTTCAGGCCAGCCCTTTTTTTCAAAGTGGTGGTGTATGGGCGTCATCAGGAAGATGCGCCGCCGGGTGCGCTTATACCAGCCCACCTGTAAAATCACCGACAAGGCCTCGACCACGAACAGGATGCCCATAATCGCCAGCACAAACTCCTGGCGGATGATGACGGCCACCGCCCCCAAGGCCGCGCCCAGCGAAAGCGAACCGACATCGCCCATAAACACCGCCGCCGGGTAGGCGTTAAACCACAAAAAGCCCAAGGCCGAACCGCAAATCGCGGCACAAAAGACCACCACCTCGTTGGCTCCAGGCACAAAGGGCATATGCAGATAGCCCGAAAACTGCGCGTGTCCCGCCACATAGGCGAAAACCGCCAGCCCCGCCGCCACCGCCATGACGGGGAAGGCCGCCAAGCCGTCCAGGCCGTCCGTCAGATTGACCGCGTTGGAAGTGCCGACTATGGTGAAATAGGCCAAAACCAAAAAACCCACCACGCCCAAGGGCATGGAGAATTGTTTGATGAAGGGGATGACCAATACGCTGCTGGGCCGGTAGCCGTCCTGGCCGCTGGCCAGCTGGAACAGTACCAGCCCCGCCGCCAGGGCCGTTACCGAAAGCCACACCATTTTGTATCGGGACGAAACCCCCTTGGAGTTGCGCTTCAATACTTTCAGATAATCATCGTAAAAACCCAGGCCGCCCGCCGACAGCAGTACCGCCAGCAATACCCAGATATATTCGTTTTGCAAATCGCCCCACAAAAGCGTGGACACCGTGATGCCGACCACAATCAGCAGGCCGCCCATGGTGGGCGTGCCGCTTTTTACCAGGTGTGTTTCGGGTCCGTCCGTCCGCACCGACTGGCCGACATGGAGCTGCTGCAGTTTGCGGATCATCCACGACCCGAACGTCAGCAGCAGCGCCAACGAGGTCATCGCCGCCATAATCGCGCGAAACGTGGTGTACTTGAACAGATGCTGCAGCGTGGACAATCCGTCAAACTGCTGTACCAGCCATAAAAACATGGTGCTTCCTCTTGTGTTGCCATTGGTAAAACGATAAATCCGGGAAGGCGGCACTCCCTCCCGCAACATCCTGACAGCGGATCAGGTTTGAATCGGGACAAGGCCGCCGGCCATATGCCCCTTGCAAAAGCCGCCAACCGTTCGCACGGCGGCGGCGCATCATAACAGCAAGGCGGGCTGCTGCAGTCATTTTCTTTCTATACGGCGCGTCCATCCCCCGCCGGGTTTGAGGCAAACGGACTATTCGATAATGGGGAATGTATACCCAAAACCGGCTCATTCCAAATCGTCCGCCCCCCTAAGGGCCGCCACCACTTCCTCCATCCGCATAAAGCGCGACCCTTTGACCAATATGCTCGCCTTTTCGGGCAGTTCATGGCGCAATACCTGTATCAGGGGGTCTTTGTCGGCAAACCACAAGCCCCGGCCGCCGAAGGACTCCGCCGCCTGCGCGCTTGCGTCGCCGACAAAATACGCCGATTCTATGCCTTGGGCGGCGGCATACGCGCCTATTTCGGCATGCAATGCGTCTGTTTGCGCCCCGCCCAGTTCGCCCATGTCGCCCATGACGAACACGCGCGGCGCGGGCTGGCTGGCCAATACGTCCAAGGCAGCCTTCATGCTGTCGGGATTGGCATTGTAGGTGTCGTCTATAATTTCGGCATTTTTCATCCCGCGCAGTATCTGCAGGCGGCCTCGGATGTTCTCAAACCCTTCCAAGCCCCGGGCAACCTCCGCCAGGGGCAATCCCGCAGCCCACGCCAAAGCGGCGGCGGCAACCGCGTTATGCACATTGTGCCTGCCCGGCACAGGCAGCGCGACGGCGGCGGTTTCGTCCCCCGCCGTCAAGTCGAAACGGGAGAACAGGGGCTGCAAAGATATGTTTTGGGCGCAAATATCGCCCAGATCCACACCGAAGGTCCGCGTCCGCAAACCTTCGCAGGCCGCCTGAAACACGGCGAAATTCGCATCATCGCGGGGCAGCAGTGCCAAACCGCCGGGTTTCACGCCCTGATAAATCTCGCTTTTCGCCCGGGCGATATCCGCCACGCCGTCAAAACCGCAGCCGATATGCGCGCGCAGGGCGTTGTTTGCCAGGGCGGCATCGGGTTTTGCCAAACGCGTCAGCAGGGCCAGTTCGCCGAAATGATTCATCCCCATTTCGATGACGGCGTAGCGGTGCTGCGGCCGCAAAGACAACAGCGTCAGCGGCAGGCCTATGTGGTTGTTGAAATTGCCCGCCGTCGCCAATACGGCCTCACCGCCGAAACAATGCCTAAGGATATGCGCCAGCATCTCCTTGACGGTGGTCTTCCCGGCCGAGCCGGTAATGCCCAGCACGAAAGGATTAACCGCATCGCGCCAGGCGGCCGCCAAAGCCTGCAGCGCCGACAAAGTGTCGTCCACCCTCAATGCGCCGGGCAGGCCCGTGCAGTCTTCGCGCGACACCACGGGCAACGCGCCCTTGGCCGCAACTTCGGCCGCAAAATCATGCCCGTCAAAATGCCCGCCGCGCAGGGCGAAAAAGACATCGCCCGCAGCGGCCTGCCGGCTGTCGGTAACTATCCGGCCCACCGGGCGGTTCCGGGGCGGCATAGGCAACCGCAGCGTGCGGCAGATAAAGTCCAAATCCAGTTTCTTATCCATTGCAATCCAATTTCCCATCCGTCATGCGGATGAGGGGAAAGCCGAACGCCGAAACGCAAGGCCGCCCCATTCGGGCAAACTTTCAGGCCGCCCGAACAATATTCGGACGGCCTGCCTTTCAACGGCCGGCCAGGGCCTCCTTTGCCGTATCAAAATCGGAAAAACGATGTTTTTCGCCCTGAATATCCTGATAATCCTCATGCCCCTTGCCTGCAATCAGCACAATATCGCCGGCCGAGGCATGGTGCACGGCATAACGGATGGCCTTTTTGCGGTCGGGTTCTACACATGCGGGGTCGGGTACGGCAGGCAGGATGTCGGCAATAATCGCCTCCGGCATTTCCAGGCGCGGATTATCGCTGGTAACCACCACCTTGTCCGCGCCGCGCGCCGCCGCCGCACCCATCAGCGGCCTCTTGCCTTTGTCGCGGTTGCCGCCGCAGCCGAACACGCACCACAACCGCGCCCCCTGAGGCCTGATTTCCCGCAAAGCGGCCAGCGCCTTTTCCAAGGCATCGGGCGTATGGGCATAATCGACCACGACCAAGGGGCGGCCTTCGCTCATGATGCAGTCCATGCGGCCGGAAGCCGGGCGGATTTGCGCCAGCGCATCCGACACATGGTGCAAAGGATAACCCGCCGTACACAGCACACCCACGCAGGCGGCCAAATTTTGGGCATTGAAGCGGCCGAGCAGGCCGGCGGCAACCTCCCCCTTGCCCCACGGGGTGTCCAGGGAAAGGCGCATACCGTCCAAAGCGGCATCAAATCTAACAATGCGGATATCGGCCCGGTCAGAAAAACCATAGCCGTAAACCGCCAAATCGCGGCGTTCCCTTTTCAGACGGCCTGCCAATTCCGCGCCAAACCCATCGTCGATATTAATTATCGCATGACGCAAACCCTGCCAAAAAAACAAACGGGCCTTGGTTTCGCCATAAGCATCCATACTGCCGTGGTAATCGAGATGGTCGCGGGTCAGATTGGTGAACACCGCCGTTTCAAACCTCACCCCGTTCGCACGGAACTGGTGCAGGCCGTGGCTGGAAACCTCCATGGCCACATTCCTCGCCCCCTGCCGCCCAAACCGGTACAACAGCGTCTGCACCGACACCGGGTCGGGCGTGGTGTGGTCCGTATCCTGCAAATCCCCCCAAAAACCATTGCCCACCGTGCCTATAATGGCGGTTTTGCCGCCCAACAGGCCTGCCGCCTGCGCCAGCCACTGCGTAACGGAAGTCTTGCCGTTAGTGCCGGTAACGCCCCAAACCGCAGGGCCGCCCTCAAGGTTGCCGTACACCCGGGCGGCCAGCATCCCCGCCCTTTCCCTCAAATTGCGGATACCCATATTGGGAACATCATGCCACAGTGCGGGCCAGGCAAAACCGCCCTCATCATCCCAAAACACAAAGGACGCGCCCTTGGCCAGCGCGTCGCCTATATAACGCCGCCCGTCCGCATATTCGCCCTGGCAGGCGACAAAGGCATCGCCCGGCCGGACAAGGCGGCTGTCGGCCTGCAATATCCCCCCTGCCCCGAGGCAGGGAGGCAGCGGGGGAAAATCCGTTTCCGCCAAAGGCGTGAGCATACTGAACACAATCCGCCCCCATCAACCCTTATCGGACCGGTTCTTGACCGGCCTGGTCGGCTGCACGCCCAAAATATTCAGACTTTCCTTCATCACCTTGCTGAACACCGGGCCTGCCACCGTACCGCCGTAATGCGAGCCCGTACCGGGTTCGTCCAAAGTTACCGCCACAATCAGGCGCGGGTTCTGCACCGGGGCGAAACCGACAAAGGTCGCAACGTGCTTTTCGGAAGAATAAACATACTTGCCGTTCTTCTCGACAACCTTTTGCGCCGTACCCGTCTTACCGGCGACATCGAAGCCGTCCACGGCGGCGGCCAAACCCGTGCCTCCGCCCTCCGTTACGGACATCATAATCCGGCGCATATCCCTAACCGTTTTCGGCTGCAGCACCTGTTCCCCCTGCGGGGGTTGGTCCAGCTTTTCCAAAGTGGCCGGCAAAAACCGGCCGTCCTCGGTCGTAAAAATCGTATACGACTGCGCCAACTGCAGCAGGCTCACCCTCAAACCATAACCGAAGGACATATTGGCCTGGCCGATATCGCTCCATTTTTTCGGGTCGGGCAGCACACCCTGGGTTTCGCCGGGCAGCCCCGCCCGCGTCCTTTGGCCGAAACCTATGCTGCGGTAAAAATCGTACATTTCCCTATGGCTGTATTTTTGTGCGATTTTGCTCGTACCCACATTGGAAGACTTTTGAATGATGCCGCGCACATCCAAAGACTGATAGGAATGGGCATCGCGCACAAGGTCGCGGCCTATGCGGTAGGGCTGGGTGGAAAAATGCGTATTGACGTTTATCTTGCCGTCGCTCAAAGCCTTGCTGACAATCAAAGGCTTCAGCACCGAGCCGAATTCGTAAGAATCAATGACCGCGCGGTTTTTGCGCTGTTCGCCGTCCGCTTCGCCCGCATGGTTGGAATCGTATGCCGGGCCGTTGGCCATGGCCAAAACCTCACCGGTTTGCGCGTCCAGCACCACGATGCTGCCCGACACGGCCTTGAAGCGGCCGACGGCATCCTGCAGCGTGTCATGCGCCACAACCTGTATCCGCTGGTCTATAGACAACTGTATGTCGCGGCCGTTTACCGCCGCCTGGTTTTTCGGGGAATCGATTTCCTCTATGACATGGCCCTTGTTGTCGCGCAAAACCACCTTCGCGCCGTCCGTGCCGGTCAATTCCCGGTTGCGGGAAAGCTCCACGCCCTCCTGCCCCTTATTGTCGATATTGGTAAAGCCGACAATTTGGGCGGCGGGTTCGCCTACCGGGTAATAACGCTTTTCCTCCTGCTGGAAAGCCAAACCCTTAATGCCCAAATCCTTTATCTTTTGGGACAATTCGGGGTCAAGCTGGCGTTTTAAAAAGACAAAGCCCGCCTTTTTGTTCATCTTCCGGATTAACTCGTCCACCTCCGCATCCAGTGCGTCGTCGCTGATCAGGGGCTGCAAAACCGATACCAGCTTGGACAACCGCACCCTGTCGGGCAGGGTTTTCATTTTGGAAGGATTGACATACAACTCCTGCGTCTGCCTGCCGCCTGCGGGGGAATCGGTGCGGAATTTCAAATCCGGAATCCCCAAAGCCCGTATCTTGGCAACGGTTTCCTCATTCAGGCGTTCCGCCAGGATGGATACATTGCTCTTGCGGCGGCTGCGCTCCAAAATCTGTTCGGCCGGCATCTCCAGCAGGGCGGACAGATTATCCAGCTGCTCCCGGGTCAGCTCGGCCTCGGAGGGGATGACATACAGCGAATCGGCAAAGGAACTCATGGCCAGCGGCTTGCCGTTGCGGTCGGTTATCGCGCCGCGCAAGGCGGGCATGACGAAGGTCCGGACGGTGCGCTTCTCCCCCTCCGAAATCAAAAACTGACGGTCTTTAATCTGTAAAAAGAAAGCCTTGCCGACCAAAATGGCAAAAGCGACGCCAAAAAAAGACAATACGCAATAAATGCGCCAATCCCTGCTGGCAAGCTTGTTGTCCTTCGACGACTTTTGGCGTTCTACTTTTGGCTTGTAGCCGTCCCTAATCAACATATCCTACCCTTAAAAAACCTTATAACTCTAAAAATCCCTTATTTTTCCCGCCGTAACGAATTTCGTATCATCCGGCCCCGGCATACGCATACCCTGATGCCCCGCCACCCCTATAACCTTCCTGCGGTCAGATAATTTGACCTGTTCGTTTTGCAGGCGCGCATAAGCATCGTCCAAATCCCTCTGCCGCCGTTGCGCGTCCGCCAGCCTGCCGTATTCCAGCTTCAAACGGTTCTGCTCGGTTATCAAAGCGAAACCCGAACCCAAGGTAAAAACCAACAGCAAAACATTCAGCCCGTTCATTAAAAACACCTTAATGGTTGAAGCACCGCCTGCCGCAACGGCAAAATCCCGTGCCGGCAAAACCAAAAACCGCATGCCAACCCCCTCATGCGGCAAACAAACCTTCCGTGCGTTCGGCAACCCGCAATACGGCGGAACGGGCGCGCGGGTTGTCCGCCAGCTCCTCCGCCCCGGCCTTCGCCGCCCCGCCTATCAGCCTTAAGGGCGGAACGGGCAAATCCATTTCCCGCACCGCCGCCCATTTGGGCAGCCGGGGAGGGGTGGCGTGATGTCTGAAAAAGCGTTTGACTATCCTGTCTTCCAGCGAATGAAAGGCAATGACGGCCAAACGGCCGCCGGTTTTCAGACGGCCTGCGGCCTGCGGCAAAACCGCCTCCACCTCTTCGAGTTCGCGGTTGATAAAGATACGCACGGCCTGAAAGGTCCGGGTTGCCGGATCCTGCCCCCGCTCGCGAGTACGGACGTTTTCCGCCGCGATACGCGCCAGCTTGCCGGTTGTATCGATGGGAGCTTCCGCCCGCTGCCGCACGATGGCGCGGGCAATCTGGCGGCTAAACCGTTCTTCGCCATAAGTTTTGATAACCTCCGCAATCTCATCCTCATCCGCATCGGCCAGCCACTGCGCGGCAGACAAACCGCGCGTCGTGTCCATCCTCATATCCAAAGGCGCGTCAAAGCGGAAACTGAATCCCCGGGAGGCATCATCGATCTGCGGCGAAGAAACCCCCAAGTCAAACAGCGCGCCGTCCACACGGCCGACACCCAAGCCGTCCAAGGCCGTCCCGAAAGACGAAAAACCGCCGTGCACGACGCTCACCCTGTCATCCTCTGCGGCCAAGGCCAGTGCGGCTTCCACCGCCCGGGGATCTTTATCGAAAACAATCAGGCGGCCCCGACTGTCCAACCTGGACAACAGCAGCCGCGAATGGCCGCCGCGCCCGAACGTCCCGTCCACATAAATCCCGCCGGCGACGGGATTCAAGGCATCCACGGCCTCGTGCAGCATAACGGTCTTGTGTTGAAAAACCTGCTTATCCATAACCAAACACCACCGCCCCCGCCGCCCGGCGAAGCCCAAAAGACACCGCCCTGCGGCACGGGGCCGGCATCAAACGCCTAAACAATTGCCGCAATCCGCCCCTCTCCCTCATACTATAAAAAAAAGCCCGCCCACGGTCAAACCGCGCCCCGTTTAAAAAAAGCGGCACAACAGACACTTAGTCCGGCGCAGCTGCCGCGAATAAAAACACCTCGCGACTCAACCGGCAACATGGCGGACATATATTTTTTAAAATACACATACTTAAACCTACACCCGCTTACATATGCCGGAAAAACACCTATACTTTTTAATCTTTCAATCAGACTTATTGACCCGTGAGTTTTACAAAAAATAACATGTTTCAACACATAAGGCGCAGTCCTGTGTGCCGCCCCGATTTGGAAAGGGCTAAGCCCCTCCCAAACAAACCAAAATTCTACCGCCTTGAAGGGCGGGGTTTCAACCATTAAGGAAATTTTGATGAAACCGGCAAACCTCCCCCCGCCCCCGCCCGAGGCATTGGCATCATCAGCCAAACTAGAGCAAATAATCTATCAGGAAATACAGGAATCGGATAACTGGCTGCCATTTTCCCAATTTATGGAAATGGTTCTCTATACCCCGCAATACGGATACTACACCGGCGGGGCGTGGAAAATCGGCGCGGCGGGCGATTTCGTTACCGCCCCGGCCATCAGCCCGCTGTTTGCACACACCCTGGGCCGCCAGCTGGGCGAACTGCTGCCCGGGACGGCGGGCAACATTTACGAATTCGGCGCAGGCGGCGGCGAACTTGCCGCAGATTTGCTCGACAGCCTTGCGGGCGGCCTGAACACCTATTACATCATAGAATTATCGGCAGGACTGGCAGAGAGGCAAAAACAATTCATCACACGGGCAAACCCGCAGGCCGCCGCCAAAGTCCGGTGGCTGGACCGGCTTCCGGCACGGTTTGACGGCATAATCATAGGCAACGAAGTATTGGACGCCATCCCCTGCGAACTGGTTTCCCGCAGCGGGGGCGGCTTTCAAAGGATGGGGGTTGCGGTTGAAAACGGCAGGTTCGCGCAAACCCCGCGCCCGCTGGAACAACCCGAACTGATACGCCTGGCCGCCGCCTACTTCCCCGACACCTCCCCCTATACCAGCGAATTGCACCCCCGGCAATATGCCTTTGCCCGCACCTTGGCGCAAAGGCTGGAAAGGGGCGCGCTCATCCTTATCGATTATGGTTTCGATGCCGCCCAATATTACCACCCCCAAAGGCACATGGGCACACTCATAGGCCACTACCGCCACCACACCGTACACGACCCGTTTTTCCACATCGGCCTGACGGATCTGACAAGCCATGTCAATTTTACCGACATCGCCCAAGCCGCCACCGATGCGGGATTGGACCTTATCGGTTATACCGCCCAAGCCGATTTCCTGCTCAACCTGGGCATTACGGAACTTTTGGAACAAACCGCCCCCTGCGGCACGCCGGCTTACCTGAAGGCGGCTTCGGATGTGAACAAACTGATAGCCCCGCACGAAATGGGCGAGCTGTTCAAGGTTATTGCCTTTGGCAGGGATATAGGCATAGACTGGCGCGGCTTCACGCACGGCGACATCTGCCACAAGCTTTAAACCCGGCCGGGGCGGATTATTTTTCCTTATAAATCAAATTTGGGATAACAAAATACGAAAAACGGCTTGCTTTTCCCAAAATTAAGGATATAATTCGCCGCTTGTGATTCAGCGGCGAATTAGCTCAGTCGGTTAGAGCAGAGGAATCATAATCCTTGTGTCCGGGGTTCGAGTCCCTGATTCGCCACCAAATTTCGGGGGTATAGCTCAGTTGGTAGAGCGCTTGCATGGCATGCAAGAGGTCAGCGGTTCGATCCCGCTTACCTCCACCAAAATAAAGAACGAAGGTTTGTTGGAAAACAACCTTCGTTTTTTTTGTTTTTACCATGAGGCAAAACGGACAATTCGATTTTCCCCGATATAGCAAACATACTTAATTTTAAATACGGCGGATTGTCAAATCCGGCCTTCCGGCGCAGGCGGTAATCCATCGTAAAATCAAAGTAACCTTGATTTTAAAACAGTTTCCATAGTGGATTAAAAGTGCAATGATACAGCATTGCCAACGCGCCCTTATGTACTATCCGTACACGGCAGGCGTTGCCGCCTTGTCTCATTTTTATTTTAATCTACTATAAAATGCAAAAATGGATTCCCGCCTGCGCGGGAATGACGATAGTCAGGGACTTTCTATTTTAATCTACTATATGTATCAAAAATAAAGTAATTTAGCCATATGTGGCGGGCAACCCGCGCCGCTGTCAGCGCAAATCATGTGGCGATGACGGGGTTGGACGGAGGCCGGCCTACCAGACAAGCCCCGCGCACCGCCGACCCGGGGCAAACCGGGCATTCCCCCGCCGCCGGGAGGGCAGCCGCCGCCAAACGGCTTTGCCGCCGTCAGTCGGGACGCAGGCAGCCTTCGTTTTGATACAGGGTGAACAGTTGCACGCCCGCGTCCCGGATGCGCCGCCCGCCGACCAAATCGGTAAATTCCAATATCGCCGCCGCTTCAACCACTTCCCCGCCCAGGCGGCGGATGAGTTCCACCCCCGCCAACATGGTTCCGCCGGTGGCGACCAAGTCGTCCACCAATAATACCTGCGCGCCCTTTTCAAACGCATCGGTATGCATTTCCACCGTGGCCTCGCCATATTCCAAGGCGTATTTCTGCGAAACGGTTTTGAACGGCAGTTTGCCTTTTTTGCGTATAGGCACGAATCCCACGTTCAGTTGGTAGGCCAGGGCCGCGCCTATGATGAAGCCGCGCGCGTCCAATCCGGCCACTACGTCTATTTTTTGGTTCATGTAGCGGTAGACCAGCAGGTCCACCAGCAGGCGGAAGTAGCGGGGGTTTTGCAAAATCGGGGTGATGTCGTGAAACAGTATGCCCTTTTCCGGCCAGTTCGGAATCTTGCGCATCTTTTCAAACAGGGCTTCTACGCCCATTACTTCGGGATGGACCACCATTCCTTTATCCTCATAGCCAGAATCAAAATGGCTATTGTAACAAATTTCCCGCGCCACTGTTATGACAGGCAAGCATGCGTTATAATGTGGAACGTCTGTTTTATATATGGTTTCCCCGCCATGAATCTGAAAAAACCGGGCAATGTCTTTATTGTTTCCGCCGCCTCGGGCACGGGCAAAACAACTTTGGTTTCCCGCCTGCTGGCCTCGCATAATGATTTGCGGGTTTCCGTCTCCCATACCACGCGACCGCCCCGCGTCGGCGAAAGCGACGGGCAGCATTATTATTTTGTCGATGTCGTCGATTTTGAGAAGTTGATCGGGCAGGGCGAGTTCTTGGAATATGCCAAGGTGTTCGGCAATTATTACGGCACCAGCCTGCAGGCAATCAAAAGGCAGCAGCAGCAGGGCTTTGATGTTATTCTGGAAATCGATGTGCAGGGGGCGGAACAGGTGCGCCGCCGGCTGCCCGATGCCGTCAGTATCTTTATCCTGCCGCCCAGTTTCGCCGTGTTGTCGGAACGCCTGCACCGGCGCAACACCGATTCGGAAGAGGTCATTCAAAACCGTCTGAAACAGGCGCGCGGGGAAATCGAGCAGGCTCTGCTGTTTGATTATATTGTGATTAACGACAGCCTCGCCGCCGCACAGGCCGAGTTGGACGCCATCATACGCACGCAGCGGCTGACGCAGGCATGGCGGCAGGATTTTATCGAAGGGCTGCTGGCGTAAACGCCGTTTGCCCGGCATTTGAAACGCCCTAAGCGGTACTGTTTTTTTGGGTTCGCCCCCTTCGCTTAGGCAGGATTGCGTATGAGGCCGCACCGCCTTGCGCGTCTGATTTTTTTTAGGAAAGTATTGGTTATGGCACGCATTACCGTAGAAGATTGTTCCGACAAAATCCCCAATCATTTCGACCTGACCCTGGCCGCCGCCCGCCGCGCCCGCCAGTTGGCCAACGGTACGACTCCTTTGGTGGACGATGTCCGCAACAACAAACCCACCGTTACCGCTTTGCGCGAAATCGCAGCCGGACATATAGGCGCGGATATTTTAAACCGCAGCAAATAGTTTGACAGGCCGTCTGAAATGTCCGCCCCAGCCCCAGCCGCCCCTTATGACGCCTTGACCGCCCAGGCACGCAGCCTGCTGTTTCAGACCGCGTCCTATTTGAATGCCGATGATGCGTTGAAGCTGGAGACGGCCTGCGCCTATGCGTTCCGCGCCCACGACGGGCAGACCCGCAAAAGCGGCGAGCCCTACATCACCCACCCTATAGCGGTGGCCACGGAGCTGGCAAAATGGCATATGGACATCCAGACCCTGAGCGCGGGGCTGATGCACGATGTTTTGGAAGACACCGGCACGACCAAGGCGGAACTGGCGGCGGCATTCGGCGACACTATAGCCGAGATGGTGGACGGTTTGTCCAAGTTGGAGAAACTGCAATACGGCAACCATGTCGAACATCAGGCGGAGAGTTTCCGCAAGTTGATTATGGCCATGACCAAGGACATCCGCATCATCATAGTCAAGCTGTCGGACCGCCTGCACAATATGCGTACGCTGGGTTCTATGCGTTTGGACAAACGCCGCCGCATTTCTGTCGAAACGCTGGAGATTTACGCGCCCATCGCCAACCGCATAGGCCTGAATCCCGTTTTCCGCGAGTTGCAGGATTTGGCCTTTCAAAACATACACCCGTCCCGCTATCAAACCCTGCAAAAGGCGATGGCGGCCTTCAGGCGCAGACACCGCAACGTCATCAGCCAGCTTTTGAAGGAATTCAGCCTGCACCTGGTGGATGCCAATATAGAGGCGCAAATCAAGGGGCGGGAAAAAAACCTGTACAGCATACACCAGAAGATGCTGTCGAAAAAACTCCGCTTTCGCGAAGTGATGGATATTTACGGCTTCCGCATCATCACCAACAACATTCCTTCCTGTTATGCCGCCCTGGGCGTGCTGCACGGTATGTACCAGCCCAAATTGGGCAAATTCAAAGACTACATCGCCATTCCCAAAAGCAACGGCTATCAAAGCCTGCACACCACGCTTTCGGGCCCCAACGGCCTGCCCCTGGAGGTGCAAATCCGCACCCGCGACATGGATGCGGTGGCCGAAAGCGGCATTGCCAGCCACTGGGCCTATAAGTCGGGCGAAGGGAAAACCGACCAGGCCACGCTCAGCGCGAACAAATGGCTGCAGAACATCATGGATTTCCAGGCCCGTTCGGCCAACGCGGTGGAGTTTTTGGAACATGTCAAAGTCGATCTGTTCCCCAACGAGGTTTATGTCTTTTCGCCCAAGGGCAAGATTTTTTCCCTGCCCGAGGGGGCGACGCCGGTGGATTTCGCCTATGCCGTCCATTCGGATATAGGCAACCACACCATAGGCGCGCAGGTCAATAACAAGCCCGCCGCCTTGCGTACGCGGCTGAAAAACGGCGACACGGTGCAGGTCATCACGGCCGAGAACGCCTACCCCAATGCCAATTGGCTGAATTTTGTCGTTTCCAGCCGCGCCCGCAGCGCGATACGCAATTATCTGAAAAATATGAAGCGCGAAGACGCGGTGCGTTTGGGCGAAATCCTGCTGCAAAAGGCCCTGGTCAGCCTGCTGCCGCAAGAGGTGCTGTCATCCGACCTGTTGCGCGACGAGTATATGAACGAGTTGTCGGCCAACGAGAGTTCTTTTCAGGATATTTTGTACAATGTCGGCATGGGCAATATGCTGCCCATCAATGTCGCCATGAAGCTGGCCGATTTGGCCGAACGCCATTTGGGCGGGGAGGTCAAACTCAGCCCGATAAAAATCAGCGGCGGCGAAACCGGCCGCGTGCATCTGGCCAATTGCTGCAATCCGATTCCCGGCGATGCCATACGCGCGGTTCTAAGCCCCAACCAGGGCATGGTCATACACCGCGACAGTTGCCCCAAGTTGTTGAAGGTCAATACGGAACATCAGTTGGATGCCGATTGGGATACTTTGGACGGCCAGATTTACCACACCGAGCTGCTGATTTCGTCCAAGGACGCGCACGGGCTTTTGGCCGCCATGACCAGTGCGATGTCTGTGGCCGGGGCGGATATTGAGGCCGTGGATACGCCTTCTTCCGCGCAATCGGGCACGGAGGGCTTTATCGAGTTCCGTTTCCGCCTGCGCGTCAGCGGTTTGCAGCAGTTGGAAAAAATCATTCATGTGTTGAACAATATTCCGCAGGTCCAGCGCATTGTCCGCCTGTGATGCGAAGGCCGCCCAAATGTCCGGGCGGCCTTTTTTGCCTCATACCGCCACATCTGCTTTGATGTGGGGGTGGGGGTGGTAGCCTGTCAGTTCGAAATCTTCGAATTTGAAGTCGAACAGGCAGGTTACGGCGGGGTTGAGTTTCATTTGCGGCAGCGGGCGCGGTTCGCGGGCAAGCTGCAGCCGGGCTTGCTCGAAGTGGTTGCGGTAGATGTGCGCGTCGCCTAAGGTGTGGATAAATTCGCCCGGCTGCAGGCCGCAAACCTGCGCCATCATCATGGTCAGAAGCGCGTAGCCGGCTATGTTGAAGGGCACGCCCAGGAAGATGTCCGCGCTGCGCTGGTATAGCTGGCAGGACAATTTATCCTCGGCAACGTAAAATTGGAACAGGGCATGGCAGGGCGGCAGGGCCATTTCGTCCACCAGGGCCGGATTCCAGGCCGATACTATCAGGCGGCGGGAATCGGGGTTGTTCTTGATTTGTTCCACTACGTTGGCGATTTGGTCTATATGGCGGCCGTCGGGCGCGGGCCAGCTCCGCCATTGGTAGCCGTAGACCGGGCCTAAGTCGCCGTTTTCGTCCGCCCATTCGTCCCAGATGGAAACGTTGTTGTCTTTCAGGTATTTGATGTTGGTGTCGCCTTTGAGGAACCACAGCAGCTCGTGGATAATGGAGCGCAGGTGGATTTTTTTGGTGGTCAGAAGCGGGAAGCCCTGACTCAAGTCGAAGCGCATCTGGTAGCCGAATACGGAGCGTGTGCCTGTGCCGGTGCGGTCGGATTTGTCGCAGCCGTTCTGCATGACGTGGCGCATCAGGCCGAGATATGGTTTCATCAAAATTTCCTTAATGGTTGAAACCCCGCCCTTCGGGGCGGTAGGATTTGGGTTTGTTTTGTTTGGGAGGGGGTGTAACCCCTTCCGAATCAGGGCTGCGCCTTATGTGCGGCCCTGTGTTGAAACATAGGTGTGGGACAATACCTTTTTGTATGTCCGGTCAAATTCGGCCTTGGTCTTGTTCACCAGCTCGAGGGCGCATTTGGACAGATATTAGCCCGGTTTAAAACCTTCGCAGTCCTCCAACGCCCCGGGCGGGAAACTGGCCCGCGCCGATGCTGCGGCTGCCATGGCGACAAAGGTAAAAACAAAAAATTTCATTGCGGTTACCCCTGTTGTTGTGTAACAGGGGCAATCTTACTAGGCCTTGCGGCAGCGAGACAATCGCAAGCAAGGGCTATTTCGGACGCTTCTTGGCTTGTTCAACGGTGTTTGCGGATGCCGCCCGAGAATGTCATCGCATGATTGATTTTTTTCTTCGCCCGCTCATCGGAAGGAATGGCGGGAGGCTTGGTGTTCGGGTATTCGG
>JAUMUU010000118.1 GCA_030530545.1 Neisseria sp.
CCCATGGTCGGGCGGCTGGCGGGCAAAGGCCGGTATTCAGGCGAAGGGGTCGAACAGCTTCACGCCTGTTTGTTCCATGTCCTTCACGTTGCGGGTGGCCAGTATCAGGCCGTGCTGTTTGGCCGTGGCGGCTATCCATACATCGTTTTCGGGGCTGCGGTCGGGTATGTGCAGGCGGGCGCATATCTCCGCCGTGGCCGCGTCTATGGGCAGTATGCGGCCTTTAAAGAATCTTTCCGTAACAGCGGTTTTCCATGCCCTTAATGCCGCTCCCTGTATCGGGTCTTTGCGCTCCATGCCCAAAACGCCCCTTTCCAGTTCCATTATGACGACTGCGCTGGTGTACAGGCCGGTTTGGTCGGTACGTTCCAGCCATGCGGCAACGTTGCTGTTCCCCTTCCCTTTGGCAATCTTCCGCATTTCGCTGATGATGTTGGTGTCCAGCAAGTACATTTACTCTTCTCCAAAATCAACGGGCGGCCTTTGGGCGGTGCTGCGCGGCGGTATCGGCAGGTCTATCTCTGAAACATCGGGTGCGTCTAGGCTTTGCAGTGCTTCCAATGCGTTTTTGGGGCTGCCGGCCAGCCGCCTGTACTCTTCATAGCTGATAAGCACATGGCTCATTTTGCCGCGCGTGGTGATGAAGACGGGGCTGATAGCCGCCTGCTTCTGCGCCCTGCTGGGGTGTTGGTTGAATTCCCTGCTTCCTATGGTGTGCAACATGGGCAAACTCCTTTTGTGGCTATGTGCCTATTATAGGTGGGCGGTCATGATGGGGCAAGGGCGGAAACAGTTTTAACCCTTGCAGGGTGTTACAGGTTTGGCCGCGTTTTGTAAGTAGGGAAAGGCGGGCGGCGTGTTTGGGCTTCCAGCGGTGCAAGTTGTCGGTATGCCAGCGGCGGGCTAGGGATTCGAAGGTGTTCAGGGCGGCAGCTTTGCGCTCTGCCTTTTCTTGCTGTTTGGCTTCGCCGGGGTCTTGCCCCGCTGCCAGCATTCGGCGGGCATTTTCAGCGGCTTGGCGGGCTTCTACCAGTGAAACGGTCGGATACTTGCCGATTGAAAGCGTTTTCCGCTTGCCGTTGTATGAAAAATCAAACCGCCATAGTTTCCCGCCGCTTGTGTTGATGTAAAGATACAAACCTTTACCGTCATTCAGCTTGTAGGACTTTTCGGCAGGCTTGGCATTCCTGATTTGGCGGTCGTTCAGCTTCATTTTTACGGTATTTTTTCAGGGTATTTTTCAGATACCGCAAAAGATGCCGTAAATTTTTGGTCGATTCAATCGGACTGAATTAGACGGCGTTATACGGTCGAAAAGAAAACATCAGGATGGCAATCAGCCTGAAAGCCTTACTGTTGCCGGGTTTGGTTTACGGCGTTGGGCAAAAAAATAACCGCCCGAAAAGGCGGTTATGTTATATGCGGACGGAGAGACTCGAACTCTCACACCTTGCGGCGCCAGAACCTAAATCTGGTGCGTCTACCAATTTCGCCACGTCCGCTGTAAACGGCCGATTATACGGCAGTCGCCGGCCTTTGCAAAGGCGGTGTTTTGTTTTATGGCGGCCTTGTTGTCTTTTGTCGCACGCCATACTTGAAAAACCGCCATAACGGCCTATATGGCCGATGAGCTTCCGATATGGCGGCGGCCGTTTTTCCCATAGCCTAAAACAGCCGGCCGCCATATGCCTAAATGTTTTCAGGCCGTCTGAACAGCCATCGGGCTGCAGGCGGCCTGACGGTTTTCGAAAGGAAAAGCAATGTCCGAAGCCCCGGTGCGGGATTATCTGCAAACACAAGGCCTGCGGCTGAACGAAGACGATGTGCGCACGGCCTGTCTGGCGGCACAGGCCGTCATGCAGGCCGGACAGGCGGAAATCGAACGCGGGATATTGTGGTATGAACAGCCCGAAGGCAAACTGACCGATTATTTCACATACAGCGATGAAAACCACACCGCCCTGAAACAAATCTTCATGGCCCTGGATTCGGCATGGTCGCATGCCTCCCCCGCCCTGTCGGCGGTTGTCTATGCCGCCGCCCCCGAAGGGCGCAGGCTGATACGGCTGGCACAGCAGGGGCGGATATTGGAGCAAAGCCTGCCGCTTACCGATGAGGCGGCGGGCCTGTACCTGGCCAGCCGGGCGGCGCAAAGCGGCTGGCTGAGCCTTGCACAAGACATCCCCCGCTGGCTGGCCGCCGGCGACCTTTTGGGCGGCCACAACCGCCGCAGCGGCAGCCAGATGTCCCTGCCGATTTGCCGGGACGACGGCAGAGTATTGGGCGTGCTGCATTTGGAGGCCGAACACCCAAACGCCTTTAACGAAGATTCCCAAGCCGTTTGGGTGGCCTTGGCCTTGGCGGCGGCATGGCCGCTGCAGGTTTTGTCGGGCATCCCCGGCGACTGATACCGCCCGGCGGGCATAGGGCCCGCACCTTGCACCGCCCGCCCCCAACAGGATTGCGGCGCATCAAGACAAAAAGGAAAACCTATGCACAAACTGAAATTTGCCGCCTCCTGCCGCCTGCCTACGGAATGGGGGGTATTCACCCTGCACGGGTTTGAAGACGACAACGGACAAGAACACCTTGCCCTGACCATGGGCGATTTTTCAGACGGCGGGCCCGTTTTAACGCGGATACACTCCGAATGCCTGACTGGGGATGCCCTGTCGTCCCTCAAATGCGACTGCGGCCCCCAACTGAGGGCGGCCATGCGCGCCATCCGAAACGAAGGCAGGGGCGTTATCGTCTACCTTAGGCAGGAGGGGCGCGGCATAGGCCTGATTAACAAAATACGCGCCTACCGCCTGCAAGACCAAGGGATGGACACGGTGGAGGCCAACCTGGCCCTGGGACTGCCCGTAGACGCGCGCGATTTCCGGGCCGCGCAAGACATCCTGGATTACCTGGACATCAAACAAATACGCCTGCTGACCAACAACCCCGAAAAAATAGCCAGCCTGCAGCAGGCCGGCATAAACGTTACCGAACGCCTTCCCCTCCATGTCGGCGAGAATACGGAAAACGAACATTATCTGCACATAAAGGCCGAAAAATTAGGCCATCTGTTTTAGGCAGGGCGGACTACCCTACAGGCGGCATTTCGCCCCACAAAACACCGTTTTCCGCCTTAAAAATACCCGCAGCATGCCGAAAAGCCGCCCATCCCAACATCCGCCCTAAGCCACCACGTTCTGCGGCCGCCCGGCGGCAAAACGGTTGATGTTTTCCAGCAAAATGGCAAACAGCCTATGCCGCGCCTCCTCGCTGCCCCAAGCCATATGCGGCGTAACGATTAAATTGGGCAGGCGGGCTTTGAGCAGCGGATTGCCGTTGCGCGGCGGTTCTTCGGTCAAAACGTCGAAACCCGCGCCGCCTATCCGGCCGTATTTCAACGCGGCGACCAGCGCGTGTTCGTCCACCAGCCCGCCGCGCCCGCAGTTAATCAGCACCGCGCCGTCTTTCATGCGCTGCAACTCTGTTTCGCCTATCATATCGGCCGTTTGCGGCGTGAGCGGGCAGTGCAGCGAGACTGCGTCCGCCGTTGCTATCGCTTCGTCAAAGGAAACATAGCCTTCGCGGACGTTTTCGGCGTGTTTGTGTTCGCCGAACACCACGTTCATACCGAAGGCGCGCGCGTAACCCGCCAGCGTCTGCCCGATATTGCCGCGTCCGAACACGGCCAGCGTTTTGCCGTTCAAATCGCGCATAGGCGCGCCGAAATGGCAGAAAAACGGCGATTTCTCCCACACGCCCGCCGCCACGTCGCACTGATAGGCGGGCAGGTTGCGCATCAGTGCAATCATCAGCATAAAGGCGTGCTGCGCCACCGATTCGTTGCCGTAGGCGCGGATATTGCACACGGTAACGCCTGCGGCTTGGGCGGCGGCGGTGTCCACGTTGTCCACGCCCGTCGCCGCCAAGGCAATCAGTTTGAGCTGCGGGTTGGCGGCAATATGCTTGGCCGTGATGACGACTTTGTTGGTGATGACGATGTCCGCCCCCGCGATGCGCGCGGCGGTTTCTTCCGGCTGCGTGGACGGATATTCGGCCACTTCGGCGGGAAAATCAAACACGAAGGGCGAAGATGCCAGCGTGGCGCGGTCGAGCACGGCAATTTTCCAAGTTTTCATGATTTCTCCTTGAATAATCGGGATATGATATTTGCTGCAAAAAACCCGCCCTTGGGGCGGGCAAACAACCGGCATGGATTGCCGTCAGGAAGAAATCATAATCGAAAACCACAGCATACGCAGCAATAAGTACACTACCATGGCTACGGTAACGGCGTTATGGCGCGGTTTGCCCGCAGTAAAAAGCAGTACCAGCCCCATGAATATCACGATTTGCAGATAAACCTTGATTAGGGACGGGGATATGAAAAGTGCCGCCAGCGCGCCCAAGGGCATCAGCACCATCCAGGCGGGCAGGTTTAAAAAGGCTTTGAATATGTCGCCTTGTCCGTAATGGTGTTTTGCCATTTTAAGTCCTTGGGGCGAATTGTCCTGCGTGGCCAGGGATACCAGCGAAACTATGCCGTAAAAGACAAACATACTCTGCAACAAGCTCTGTATGCCGTTCATTAATGCCATATTGACAACAGGCGACAGCAGCCCCACTATCAAAAACACGGGGCGTGCGGGCGCAAGGTGCAGGCGGTGCGCCATAGCGCCGTGCGCGGCAAAGCCCGCCAAGACCGCAGACAATGCGGACGAAATAAAAAAGAGTAAAGAGGAGGGGAGGTCTTGCAACTGATTTGCCCACAAGGCTTCTCCCCCACCTATCATGAATAAGAATATGATAATGTTCAATAAAACCAGCTGCTGCAGCGAGCCTTCCCATTGGTTGTTGCCGCGCTTGAACTGCATGGCGTTGGCCAGTATCAGGCAGGCATAGGTCCAAATCAGGAAAGGCATACTCAGCCACGTTAAGACGGCTTCACCCATCATGTCAGATATGGCTGTCTGGCTTCCATACCAAAGCGAGGGCAGGAACATCAGCCAGCCTATTATCCAAACCAGCCAGGCCGCCATGGGGGCGACCAGTATGCGCGAATAGGTCATCTGCCAGGCCGAAAGCGAAGACATGCGGAGTTGGTCGAAAAAGTTGGCGTCCACGTCCCTTTTCAGGCTGCGCTGAATCAGTACATATAAGGACGTGAGGGACAGTGTGATGCCGCCCATGCCTATTAACGCCAGATAGGCGGCGTATTCGGCCTGATTAAGGTAATCGCTTCGGGAGGCGGCAAATACGGCGTACAGCAGTATCACGCCTATCATGACGCCCCAGCTTCTGTTCAGCCACAGCAGGCGTTGGAACTCCGCATTGACATGGATTTTTGGAATGTTGATTTTTTGATTCATCATTGTTCCTTAATGTTTCAATACACAGGGCCGCACATAAGGCGCAGCCCATGAAATGATATCGTGGATTAAAATAAAAATGAGACAAGGCGCGCCAAGGCCGTATCATGGCAATTTTAATTCACTAT
>JAUMUU010000119.1 GCA_030530545.1 Neisseria sp.
GTCCGTACCGCTTTATCAAATTCCGCCCGCCCAAAATCCAGCATTTCGGTGAGCGGCAGCAAGGCGGCGAAATTTGCCAGATGTTCGGGAATATTTTTCAGGCTGCCTGAAAAATTCTGCCGTATCAGGCTGTTGAGTTTGGTTTCGTCAAACAGGTTTTGCGGGTTGAAGAGCGGGGTCTGGATTTTGTTGATGCCCTGCAAATGCTGCAAGCCTTCTTCGTCTGTGTCGGTTTGGCCGCCCAGATATTTGATGCCTTCGTTGCCCTTTGCCGCACTCCATTCGTAGCCCAAAAAGGCTTTTTTCTCTTTGGTGTCGGACGGCATTTTCACTACCAGCACATTTTGCGGATTGTTGGCGGCGAGCATGAAATGGCGCAGTTTGTCGGCTTCAATCCCTTTGGCGAAATCGAGCCACGCTTTTTCCACATCGGCGCTTTTGGGCAGTTTTTTCTTGTCGAAAGTCTTGCGATATTCCTGAAATACTTCGGCTGCGGCGATTTCGGG
The DNA here is from genome assembly GCA_030530545.1 of Neisseria sp. Taxonomy (GTDB): domain Bacteria; phylum Pseudomonadota; class Gammaproteobacteria; order Burkholderiales; family Neisseriaceae; genus Neisseria. Next base: position 507 of record JAUMUU010000119.1, read on the forward strand.
CGGCATTTTGTCTTGTGCGGTCAAAAAGGCTTGGTATTGCGCCAAATCGAAACCGCAATGCCCGCAGTAGTTTGCCAATAAATGCCTGTCTGCAAATAATCCGTCAAAGCCGAAATTGCCTGATTGCCATTGTTCGACGCGGTTTTGGTAGTGTGCGGCCAGGCTTGGAGTATCGGATTTACGACGCAGAAACAGGGTGGCGGTATTGGTGCCGGTTTTGCCGAATGTACCCGAACCGAATTCAGCGATGGCGACCAAATCAAAGTGTTGCAGGATAATTTCGCGGCATTTGATGTAGATATTGCCGTTGGTGAGAATACTGGACGGCAGCACGATGACGGCAATACCGCCCGAATGCAGGAGCTGTTTGGCTTTTTCGATGAAAAAGGTTTCGATGCTGTTGAAGCTGTCTTCATCGGAAACGTGCGGGTAGAGCGTGAATTTTGCTTTGTCTTCTTCGCCCAATGTGGCAAGAAAGCCCTTGACACTGTACGGCGGATTGGCAACGAGCAGGGAAAAACTGCCGTCTTTCAGGCCGTCATTTTGGGCGAGCGCGTCGGCGTAGATAATGTTCATTTCGTCCTGCCCGTACATAAAGGCGGACACTTTGGCGACTTTGGAGAGACGGTATTCTTTTTCCACGCCGTAAATGTGCGGGTAGAAATCGGCGGGGTTTTGCCCGCTTTGCAGCAGGGGTTTGATTTGGCTTGCGTATTCGGTAAGGAAATGTCCTGCGCCGCAGGCGTAATCAATCACTTTGGGGGCTTCGCCGTTTTGCAGCAGTTCGGTCAGCGGCAGGCTGGAAATCAGGAATTTGACGATGGGCGTGGGCGTGAAAAACTGCCCTTCGGACTGTTTTACGCCCTGATCTAAAAAGCCTTCAAATAAATCGCCGAGAAATTGGTGCTGCCCTTCTTCGTTTTTGAGTTTGATGTCCTGCAACATCTGCACGATTTCTTTCAGAATAACGGCGTTCTGGAAGAATAACTTTTCGTTATGTACGTCCAAAAAGGCGAAGGGGTTGTTGGAATAGAATTTCAGTTGGGTGAAATATGCCATTACCGTGCGTTTGGTTTCGTCTTTATGATTTTTGAACAGGTGAAAGGCGTTATCCAGCGTTTCCGCGCTGATGTAGGTAACGTCTTCGCCCAAAAATTCTTTCATGCCGGTTTGGTAGAGCTGTTGCAGGCGGTCTTGCAGGTCATAGTGGTTGTCGCTGGCCGCACCTTTCCAATAGACTTTCAGATTTTCAGGATTCGCTTTTTCATCAACGACTTTGCACAGGAACAGGTTCACCAGTTTGTCAAAGGCATTTTCCCGCGCCGAAACATTGTGCTGGCGCATGATGGTGGCAAACTGGTGGTATTTTTTCTGAATGGTGTTGTTGTCCACGATTTTTAAGTCGCGCACATTGTAGGGGCGGCTGCCGATTTTGAAGGGCGCGGATTCAAACAGATTGTGGGAAATAAAGTCCTGCTGGTAGGTTTCGCTCCATACTTTGAAATAGTCGGATTTCGAGCCGTTTTCTTCTTGCACCTTTTTGAAGCTCAACAGTTTTTCGTTATTGCCCAGATATGCGGCGTTATCCTTCATGGAAATCAGGTGGTAAACGGATTCTGCCTGATTATTGGCGAAATCGCTGGCATACAGACACAACCATTGTGCCTGGCGGTAGCTGTTGTAATAGTTGAAAAGCTGCCCGCCGTCTTTCTGCATTTTTGCCCATGCACGGGAAAATTCTTTACTTTTATCACCATCCGCCGTTTTGCATTCGATAAGCAGATAGGGTTGCCCGTCATTATCCTGCACAATGATGTCGCAAAATCCGCCCGTCATGCCATGCCCGCCGGGCATACCCTGCTCCAAAACAATATGTTCGGGTTTGTAGCCCGATTGCAGCAGGTTATGTACGCATTCAAATACGACAAAGTTTTCAGGCTGGCTGAAATTCTTGGTGGTGTCGCGTTGGGCGGTTATCCCTTCGGGGTAGATGATTCTTTCATTGGCAAAATCGATTTTGAGTTCGTATCCGTTTAGGAGTTTTGTGTAGGTTTGCTTTTGTTGGGTGAAACCCAAATGGGTTAGGAATTGGGGTAGGTTTTGTTTGGTAATCATAATGAAAGGTTAAAAAACAGGGAAAAAGGAAGGGTTTCTGAAAAAACGGCGGCTTATTCTATACCGCATTCATCATAAGACGTGTAAAGCCAATTGTCCCGGCCGAACAATTCCAGCAGCGCATCAAAGCGGCCTTGGTCGGCCGTGCCTATGAATACGCCGCCCGCTTCGCCGTTTTCGGCAAAACAAAGCAGGATGACTTCGTGGAAGCCGTCTGTGTAAAAAGCCTGACTTTCTCGGCGCAATCCTATGATTTCGCTGCGGGTTTGCCGAATATGGCGCACGGCGGCGGCATCTATAGATTCCCCGTCCATGATATTGGCGCAGTAGGGCAGGCCGCCCATGACGGCGTTGGTGCAGGCCAGTTCCAGCAGCAGGGCGCGGGTGTCGGGCAGGTGGGGCTGCCATTGGCTGCCGCCTTCAATATTGCAGGCGATACGGGCGGGCGGGTTGTCTTGCGCCAAATCTGCCCGGGCTATGCCGCAGCGGAACACGCCCTGGTTTTCTTCCGCCAACACCAAACAGCCGCCGTCAAAATGGATTTTTTCCAAGGGCATCAGGCGGTTAAACGACAGATTGACTGTATCGCTGCCGCCCAAGGCAAGCAAATATTCGCGCAAGGCGGCGGGGAAGCGGATGCCTAGGCGTTGTTCGGCGGCGGCGATTTCGCCTTCGGGCAGGCCGCAGGGGGAATGAAGCTGATACAGCGTGGCGATGCGGTGCAGATAATTCATCAAAATTTCCTTAACTGTTGAAACCCCGCCCTTCTACACGGCGGACATTGCCGCCTTGTCTCATTTTTATTTTAATTTACTATATATGGCGGACAGCCCCGCCTATTTTTCGGTTTTTGCGCGCGGGTGGGTTTGGTCGTATACGGCAACGATGTGGTCGAAATCCAGTTTGGTGTAGATTTGGGTGGATGAGAGGCTGCTGTGGCCCAGCAGTTCCTGTACGGCGCGTATGTCGCCCGAGGATTGCAGAAGGTGGCTGGCGTAGCTGTGGCGCAGCATATGCGGGCTTAGGTGTTGCGGCGAACCGTTTTTGATTGCCCAGTCGCGCAGCCGGTATTGGATTTGGCGCACGCTGATGCGGCGGCCGAAGCGGTTGGTGAACAGGGCGTTTTCGCCGGCGGCGGCCACGCGCGTGGGCAGATAGGCGCGCAAGGCCGCCGCCGCCAGCCGCCCCAGGGGGACGCGCCGCTGTTTGCCGCCTTTGCCGCGCACGTCCACCCAGCCCTCGGAAAACAAAATGTCGGCCACATTCAGCCCGCAAGCTTCGGATACGCGCAGGCCGCAGCCGTAAAGCAGTTCGAATACGGCTATGTCGCGTATGTCCAGCGGGCTTTCGGCGGCGGCGCGGTCGAACAGGGCGTTCAACGGCTCGGCATCCACCGCCTTGGGCAGCCTCTCGGGCGGCTTGGGGGCTTTGAGGCGGCCGGCGGGGTTGGTTGAAATCAGCCCCCGGCGCACCAGGTAGCGGCCGTATTGCCGCCATACCGAAACCTTGCGTTTGAGGCTACGCTCGCTCAAGTTGTCCTGGGACAGCTTTTTCAGCACGATGACGAAATCGCTTATCGAAACCTCGTAGCGGTGTTCGGGCAGCAGGGCGGCCAGTTGCGCCAAATCGCGCCGGTAGGCCGAAACGGTGTGTTGGGATTTGCCCTGTTGCTGCAGGGTTTCCAAATAGCGGTCGCGGTGGATTAAGAATTCGTCGGGGGTCATATCGCAGTCCTTGCGTGGGCGGGGCTTATCCGCATTGTTTGCGCAAGTCCCGCCCCCTTTCGGTTTGTTTGTTTTGCCTGTCTATTAAGTCTTTGTTTAATAATTGGGTTTCGTAATGTTCCTGCACCGAGTCCAAGGTTTGGATGCAGGCGCGCCTGTCGCCTGCCTTGAGGTAGGCATGGGCGGCATCGTTGGCGGCGGTCAGTATTCCGGTCGGGTTGAGGAAGCCGCCGCACTGTTGCAGGTGGTTTTGTTTGATGTTTGCAGCCTGTTTGAATTTTCCGGCACGCCAGGCGGTTTGGAAACGGTTTTCCATCGCGCCAACCCCTTTGCGGGTGCAGGCTGGGGGCAGTTTGTAATATTCCGTGGGGAAGGATACGCCTTCGCCGCAATAATTATCGCAGCCGTCCGCATCAACTTTCACCATATCCCGCTTGAAACGGAAGGATATTTTGCAGCCGTCATCGCCTTTCCAAACTCCGTCCTTGCCCATTGCGCCTTTCGCGCCGCAGGTATGGCCGCGTTCGTTGGCGTATTCTATGGCGAAGCGGTTGCCTTGGATATTCAGCCTGTCGTAGGCGATGGGGTTTTTGCCGCCGTATTCCGCAGCCAAGGCCGTGCCGCCCAAACTGAAAAGCAAAACTGCAGATAAAAAACCTTCATTATGATTCCTTAAGTGGTCGTAACCCCGCCCTTACTGCCGGGCGGGTTGTACGGGTATAGTATAGCGGTATAATCTGATTTTTGATACGGGGCGGAATGCCGCCGTGCCGGAAGGCCGTCCGCCGATTCGACTTTGTTATAATACGCCTTTTCCACATAATACCGTTTCCCCATGTCCGACGCGCCCGACCTTTCGCTGACCCTCGCCAAAGACCGCCACTTCCTGCAATCCGCCTTCAAAAACCCCGACAAATACGGCGGCCTGTCCAAAGTCGAAGAAAAATACCGAAAATCGCACGAAATCTATTTGAAGCGTTTGTCTGCCCTGCCCAAGCCCGAATTCGACAACACCCTGCCCGTTCATGAAAAGCTGGCGGAAATCAAACAGGCCATAGCCGACAATCAGGTAACGATTATTTGCGGCGAAACCGGTTCGGGCAAAACCACGCAGTTGCCCAAGA
>JAUMUU010000120.1 GCA_030530545.1 Neisseria sp.
CCTTCCAACACCGGCCTTCCCGCGTAAGCGGTAATCCATTTTTGAATTTCAGAAACTGTTTTTTAAATAAATGCTTATCATGTTTTACGATGGATTCCCGCCTGCGCCGGAAGGCAGGATTTGGCAATATGCCGTATTTAAAATTAAGTATGTTTGCCATATGACGGCGGTTAAAAATCAAAATATTATGATTTGTCGTCCTTCACGGCCGCCTGGCGGTATCGGGCAGGGCGACCAGGCGTTCGACCAGCCTGTCCATCTCGCCCAAGAGCTTGTCGGCACGTTCGCTGTTGATGATGACTACCACGGCCAGCGGCGGCCGCCCGTTGCCGCCCAGGTAATAACCGGCCAGCGCGCGCACGTTTTTCAGAGTGCCGGTTTTCAGCCTTAGGGGCAGGCCTATGGTTTTGAAGCGGTTTTTCAGTGTGCCGTCCGTCCCCGCAATGGGCAGGGTGTTGATAAAGGCCGTCCGAAACGGGCTGCGGTAGGCTTTTTGCAGCATATGCCCCAGCATCCGGGCCGAAAGCCTTTCCTGCCGCGACAGGCCCGAACCGTTTTCCAACACCAGGGGCGCGGTATTGATGCCCGCGTCCTGCAGCTGGCGGCGCACGGCGGCGGCCGGATTCTGAACGCCGCCCCCGGAGGCGCGTTCGCCCAGGGTCAGGAACACCGTGCGGGCAATCAGGTTGTTGGAATGTTTGTTCATGTCGGCCAACACATCGCGCAGGGGCTTGGAATAGACGCTGGCCAGCGTCCTGGCCTTGGGCGGTGTGCCGCCTACGGCCAGGCCGTCCCCGATAGACCCGCCGCCGGCCTGCCACTGATTGACAAAGCTCAGGCGGGAGAAGTCGCGGATGTCCAGCATATTGACATATACCGTTTTGCCCGCACAGCTTGGCGGCACGTTGCCGCGCACCGTCAATACGCCGTCGCGGTATTGCCCCCACACAAACTTTCGCGGTTTGGGGCAGGGGGCGGTCGAGCGGCTGAACCTGGCCAGGTTGTGCAGGGGTATGCCCGGCAGGGGCGGGCTGGTCTGTATGGTTGCCGCACCCGTGGCGTTGTCGCGCCCCAGTGTCAGCCACACGACTTTGTAGGACAGCATCTGCGGGTCGGGGGCGGTGGCGAAGGCCTGGTCGGCATCGTCGGTAAAATCCGCCGCCGTGCCGGTATGGGTCCAAACCCCCCGGTCGAAGGCCAGCCGCCCGCCTATGCGTTTTACGCCGTTGTCGCGCAGTTGCGCCTGCATTTCCAACAGGTCGTGCTGGTCGAAAACCGGGTCGCCGCTGCCTACCCAATATAAATCGCCCTCCAGCAGCCCGTCCGGCCGCAGCCGCCCGTCCGATTTGAATTCGGTCAGCCAGCGGAAGCCCCCGCCCAGGGCGCGCAGGGCGGCAAAGGCGGTAACGAGCTTCATGGTGGATGCGGGATTGACCGGCACGTCGGCGCGGTGTTCGGCCAATACCCGCCCGGTTTGCAAATCCTGCACATAAACGGCCACTTCGTCTTCGCGTATGCTGCCCAAATCCAAGGCCGCCGCAGGCAGGGCGGCGGATAGGGCGGCCAGGAGGGCAATCAGGCGGCTTGCCGGTTTGGTCGTTTTTTTGGCCGGCCTGGCGGCGTTTTTCTCCAAAATTCCGGCATTTCGATGCTTCATTAAAACTTCCTTAATGGTTGGAACCCTGTCTTTTCCAGGGGTTGCCGACAATGGGCGCGGTGCGGGTTTTTTTGCCCCGAATCAGCCCTGATGCGGCCGGGAAAGGGGATTTTATCGGGCCGGGGCCGTGTTTTCAAACGGCCTGTGCTTTTTTAAAAAGCCGAATGCTGTTAAAGTCGTCCTTCCATCCCATAAAGGAGCAAGCCATGACTTTGAACAGCCGCCCCGCCCTGCAAACCGCGCTGGCGCACCGTTCCATCCGCCGCTTTAGTGCCGAGCCCGTTTCCGCCGAAATGCTGGCTGCGGTTTTGGAGGCCGCCCGCGCTTCTTCCACGTCCAGTTATCTGCAAAACTGCAGCATCATCCGTGTTACCGACCCCGCCATCCGCAAGGAGTTGCGCGCCGTCTGCGCCGCCGAGGGCGGGGCGGGCCATGCTTATGTGGAACACTGCGCCGAATTTTTGGTTTTTTGCATAGATGCGGCTCGGCATCACGCGCTGGATGATGCGGTGCAAACCGACTGGACGGAGGTGCTGCTGATAGGTGCTATCGATGCGGGCATTATGGCGCAGAGTATGGTGTTGGCGGCCGAATCGCTGGGTTTGGGCGCGGTGTATATAGGCAGTATACGCAACGATATCGCCCGCGTCGGCAGTCTGTTGGGGCTGCCCGAATATGTCGTGCCGCTGTTCGGCGTGTGCCTGGGTCACCCCGACCAAGACCCGCTGCAACGCCCGCGCCTGCCGTTGGATACGCTGGTGTCGGAAAACCGTTACCGCCCCGCCGCCAAGGCGGTTTTGGACGATTATAATGAGACTGTCAAATCCTACTACCGCGAGCGCAGCGGCAAGGATTTGGATTGGGCGCAACAGGTAAGCAATACTTTGGCCCGCCCCGTGCGCCCCTTTGTGTCGGATTATCTGCGCAAGCAGGGTTTTGCCAAGCGTTAGGGCCGCCGGCCTGACAATCAAAAGCAGCCCGAATGCCGTTTGTACGGTTGTTGGGGCTGCTTTTTTTGTTTCTCCCGCTACATTTTCCGCATCATCAGCATGAAATATGCGCCGCCTATGAGCGTGGCCATCATGCCGGCGGGGACTTCGTAGGGGAACATCACCTGCCTGCCCAGCCAGTCGGCCGCCGCCATGACCGATGCGCCGATTAGGGCGGCGGATACGAGCTGCCGTGCGGGACGGCGCGCGCCGAGCATGGCGGCCAGGTGCGGCGCGAGCAGGCCGACGAAACTCAAGGGGCCGATAAGCAGGGTGGACAGGGCGGTCAGCACCGCACTCAACACTATCAGCACCAGCCGTGCCAGCAGCACGTTCACGCCTGCGGACTGCGCCACTACGGCATCCAGGCTGAGCAGTCCCAGCCAGCGTTGCAGCGGCAATACGGCAAACACCAGCACGAGTGCCAGCACCGACACGGCGGCGGCCGATGCCGGCGTGGCCTGGTAGGTGGAACCGCTCATCCATACCAAAAGCTGCTGCACGCGGAAATCGCCGCTTGCCGTCCACATGCGGATGGCGGCGTCGGCAAGGGCGGCCAGCGCCATGCCGGTAAGCAGCACTTTTTCGGGGGCAAGGCCGTTTTTGCGGTTGAACAGCATCAGCAGTCCTAAAGACAGGAGTGCGGACGCGATGCCGGTCAGCCAGAACCAGCCGCTGCCCGAAGTGATGCCGAACAGCATCACCGCCGCCATCGCGCCGAAGGCCGTGCCGGAACTCACGCCCAAAAGTTCGGGACCCGCCATAGGGTTTTGCGTCAGCCGTTGCAGCATCACGCCGGCCAGCGCGAGCATGGCACCGGTGGCGGCGGCCAGCAGCACGCGCGGGTAGCGGAAGGTGAAATATTCAGGGTCCACCGTCAGATGCCAGCTTTCGTCATAGCGGCCGATAATCAGCGAAAACACCAGTACGGCGGCGGCAAGGGCGGGCAGCAGCCGCAGTACGGGCGATACGCGCAAGGATGCGGCGGGGCGGTCGGATGCCGTCTGAAAGGCGGGGCGCGGCGGCGACTTCATCATCAGCCACAGCAACAGCGGCGCGCCTATCAGGGCCGTTACCGCACCGGCGGGCAGATCCGTGCCGCGATAGTGTTTCAGCAGCATCAAGCCGTTGTCGGTCAGCATCAGCAGCAACGCGCCGAATACGAAGGACGCGGCCAGCCGCGCCGCCAGCGTGCGCACGCCCGCCTGCCGCACCAGCGTGGCCGCCGCCAGTCCGACAAAGCCCATCATGCCGACAAAGCCGACCACGCCTGCCGCCAAAAACGCCGCCGCCGCCAAGGCGAGCAGGCGGATTTTCTTGACCGGTATGCCTAGCGACTGCGCCTGTGTGTCGCTCAGGCTCATGATGTTCAGCGGCTTGATCAGGAAGCCGACAAACAGGGCGGCGGCGATGACGCGCCAGAGCAGCCCCAGCGTGTCGCGCCAACTGTCCTGCACCAGCGAGCCGCTGCCCCACTGCATCACGCCGCGTGTTTCTTCGCTGAAAAACAGCATTACGATGCCGGTGAGCGAACCCAGATACAGGCTGACCACCAGCCCCGACAACACCACGGCGAGCGGTTGCAGTTCGCGCCGCGCCGACAGCCAAAACACCGCACCCAAGGCCGCCGCCGCACCTGCAAAGGCCACGGCGGACGTGCCGTAGCCCAGCAGCGACGGGGCGAACACGGTGGCCGCCACCAGCGCGGTCTGCGCGCCGCTGCTTACCGCCAGCGTGCTGTCGGAAGCCAGCGGGTTGCGCATCAACTGCTGCATCAGCATGGTGGCCGCCGCCGTGCTGCCGCCCGCGAGCAGCGCCATCGCCATGCGCGGCAGGGTGTTGTTCTGTACCAAAAGCGCGTCCAGCGGCAGCGTGTCGGGGTTGTCGAACAGCCGTATCAGCGGCAGCGTCCATTCCAGTTTCAACACCCATGCGGCGGTGAACGCGCAGGCGGCGGCCAGCGGCAGTCCCAAGCATACGGCCGGATGTGAGAGCAGCCTGAAAATCCTTACCATGCTTCTTCCCTTTCAGACGGCAGTTTTTCGGCAAGCTGGCCGGCGAAACGCTGCATCGCGGGCAGCGCGCCGTAACTCCACGACGGGGCGAACACGCGGCGGTTTGCCGCCTTGGAAAACGGCAGCCGCCGCCACAGCGCGCTTTTTTCCAAAATGGCGCGGGTGTTCTGCGGATGCGGTTTGACGATGATTAATATGGTTTGCGGCGGCAGTTTGGCCAAATCGGGCAGCGTGATGTTGGCAAAACCCCATTCGTTGGCTTCGCCCGTCCAGGCGTTTTGCAGGCCGAGTTTGTCCAACACGGTTTGAAACAGCGACGTTTTGCCGTAAATCCGCAAATGGCGGCCGTCTGAAAACTGCACCACCGCCAGCGGGCGGCCGCGGTAGGCGGCCAGCGCGGCCTTGTCGCGGGCAAACCGTGCTTCCGTGCCGGCAATCAGCCTTTCGGCGGCGGCACTGTCGCCTATGATGCGGCCGAGTTCGCGCGTGGTTTTCAGCGTATGCGCGTAGTCTATGCCCTTGCTTGTGGCGAAATTCACTTCATATACGGGGGCGATTTTTTCAAACTGCGGCCGCGCCGACGCGTAAAACGCCGACTGGATGAAAAAATCGGGCTTAATCTGATACAGCCGCTCCAAATTCGGCTGGAAGCGCAGCCCCGCTTCCTTCACGGCGGCGGGCAGCGGCGGGTAGTTTACCCAAGTGTCGTACACGCGCCGGTCGGCCAGTCCGGCGGGCGGATGCCCCATCGCGGCCAGCGTTTCGGCCACCGTCCAATCGGAAGTGGCCACGCGCGGCGCGGC
>JAUMUU010000009.1 GCA_030530545.1 Neisseria sp.
CTATATCAGTCCATACAGCCCAAGTATTCGATTAACTTGGATATGGGTATGTGCTTTTGGGGCGAGAAGCCGGAATTGGGTCTGCGCGGCATCTGCCCGCTTCCACGGGCCAGGCCTACCACTGGCGGGCTTAGACTGTTTGGGATGCTTATGTCCGCTACCGCATAGGCGACAGGTTGAGTCTGAATTTTGGGGTGAATAATTTGGCCAACTATTATTATTTGGACCCTATGGGCAATGTGCCTACGCCCGCGCCGGGCAGGACGGTAATGCTGGGGGTTAAGGCCCGGTTTTGAGCCTGTGGTTGAAAGGGCGGGGCCGGGGGCGGTAGAATGGGGCGGCATGATGTTTTTTTATTTTAAATTTTAAGGATTTGTGTTATGGCTGCTTCTCCTGAGGCTAAGTTTACCGAAGAAACCGTGTTGTGGGTCAGGCGGCACACGCCCAAGTTGTTGTCCTTTGCCATCAGCCGCCCCGAGGCCTACCGTTTTTCCGCCGGTCAGTTTTCGCGCCTGGGCTTTCGTGATGGCGAAGGCTTTATTTGGCGGGCTTATTCTGTGGTTTCGGCCGAATATGCCGAGACTTTGGAGTATTTCGCGGTGCTGATTCCGGACGGGGCTATGTCGGCGCGCTTTGCCCAAATGAAGGCGGGCGATGTTGTTTTGCTCGATAAGGCCGCCACGGGCTTTTTGCTGCCGGAGCGTTTTGCCGACGGCCGCGAGTTGGTGATGTTGTGCACCGGCTCGGGTATCGCGCCTTTTTTGTCTATTTTGGAACAGCCCGAAATCTGGCAGAGGTTTGACCGCCTGGCTTTGGCGCATTCGGTTTCTTACGGCTATGAGTTGGTTTTTAAGGACCGTATCGCCGCTTTGCGCGAACACCCGCTGGTCGGGGAGTATGCCGATAAGTTGGTTTTTGTGCCTGTGCTGACCCGCGATAAGGCGGATGGGGCTTTGGATAGGCGTTTGCCCGAGTTGCTCAAAAACGGGGAGTTGGCCGCCGCCTTCGGCTTTCCTTTTTCTAAGGAGGATACGCGCTTTATGTTGTGCGGCAATCCGGATATGGTGCGCGATACTTTCCAGGCCTTGCTGGATATGGGGTTCGCCATGCACAGAAACCGCGTTCCCGGCCAGATTTTGATGGAAAACGGGTTTTAGAAAAAACAAACCGGCCGCCCCTATGATGTGGGCGGCCCGGTTTTTGTCGGGTTTGAATCAGTCTACGTTTACGCCGTATTGGTGGCACAGGGCCAGCAGGCCGCCCGAATAGCCCTGCCCTATGGCGCGGAATTTCCATTCGCCGCCGTGGCGGTAAACTTCGCCGAATACCATGGCGGTCTCCGTGCTGTAGTCTTCGGACAGGTCGAAACGCAGCACTTCCTGGCCGTTTTCGTTGTTTACCAGCCGCACAAAGGCGTTGCGTACTTGGCCGAAGTTTTGGCGGCGGGTTTCGGCATCGTGTATGGTTACGGTAACGAACAGGGATTTGATGTTGGCCGGCACTTTATCCAAGTCTACGATAATGCTTTCGTCGTCGCCGTCGCCGTCGCCGGTGAGGTTGTCGCCGGTGTGCCTAACCGAGCCTTCGGGCGACTGCAGTTGGTTGTAGAACACAAAATAGCTGTCGGAAGGTACTTTGCCGCTGTCGGCAGTCATGAATACGCTGGCATCCAAGTCGAAATCCGCGCCGTCGCTGCTGCGCGCGTCCCAACCCAAGCCGATTAGAATCTGCTTCAATGACGGGTCGGTTTTGTTCAACGATACGTTTTGGCCCTTGCTCAGGCTGATTCCCATAACGGTCTCCTTTTTTTTGACAAATCGTGTTGGAAAAAAGCCGCCTGAAACGTTTTCAGACGGCCTTGAAAATTATTCGGCCTTATCCCGCCCTTCTTCTTGCGAAGGCGTGTTGGCAGCCGTTTCCGTTTCGGCAGTTTCCGCTTCTGCGGTTTGCGTTTGTGCAGTTTCCGCTTCGGAGGCTTTGGCGGCTTCCCCCGCCGCATCGGCGGCGTTTTCCGCCTCGGGGAAGACAAACGACGCGGCCACGCCCAGGGCCAGCACCACCAGCACCACAATCAGCGAAGCATTGGGCGAAATATCGAAGCCGTGGTGGAACATATGGTTGCTGGCCGACAGGGCGAGTTTGAAGGCGATAAAGAACAGCAGCACGATGACCGCCTTTTCCAAATGCACCAGATAGCCCTTCAAAGCCTCCAACACAAAATACATGGTACGCAGGCCCAAAATCGCGAACATCATCGCGCTATACACAATCAGCGGCTCTTTGGAAACCGCAATCACGGCCGGCACGCTGTCGAAGGCGAACATCACATCCGACAACTCAATCACCGCCAGGCACAAGAACAGCGGCGTGGCCACCAAAGGCGCTTTGGACAAAGGATGCGGATGACTCCTTTCGGGGTGTTTGACATCTTCGCCGGCCAATTCCAAATGCACATCGGGATGTTCAGCGCGGGCCTTTTCCAACTCTTCGCCCTTCAAAAAGAAATTATGCCCGAACAGGCGCGGCCAGACGGGGAAAAACCTATGCACCCAGCGGTAGGCCAAATGATCGGAATAATCTTCGATTTCGTCATCATCGTCGCCGCCTTTGAGCATCACCACGGCCGTATAGGCCACAATCGCGGCGAACACCGCCTCGACCACGGGGCCCAGCGCCAGCAGGCTGGTACCGATGGCGACAAAAATCAGGCGGAAGACGATTGCGCCTATAATGCCCCAATAAAGCACCCTGTGGCGGTAGCCCTCGGGCACTTTGAACCAGGCGAAAATCGCCATCATCACAAACAGGTTGTCCACCGACAACACCTTTTCCAAGGCATAACCGGTAAAGAACAGGCTGGAAACCTCGCTGCCGTGATGCACCCACAGGTACAAGCCGAACAAAACAGAAACAAACACCCAAAACAGCGACCACAAAGCCGCACTTTTCAGGCTTAGCGGCTTGTCGTCGCGATGGGAATACAGGTCGATAAAAATAGCGCCGACGGAAAGGGCGACAAAAATCGCCACGGTTTCCAGCGGGAAGCCGAGATGGCCGGTCATAAACAGTCCTTATGGTTTGACGGGGATTTTTCAACATACGGCCCCAAGCAGGGTCCGCATAAGGGAGGTGGCACAAAGGCGTGCCGCAAAAAGCCGCCGGCGGAAAAACCGTTACGGCGCGGCCGCCTAAACCAAACGCAAAAACAAAGCAGATACAGGATAGGCGGCTGCGGGGCATTCTAAACAATTCGCTATTCGCACGCAATCCGAACATCGCGCAAGCAAGGCCCCGAACCACCTCCCCTTCGAATATAGCGGATTAACAAAAACCAGTACGGCGTTGCCCGGCCTTGCCGTTGTCTGCGGCTCAGCCGCCTTGTCCTGATTTTTGCTCATCCGCCATACCTTCGCCGAAAACCTCCCAGGCCGCCAAAATCTCGCGCGCCCAATTGGCGTGGGTGCCGACCTCCTGCATGGTCCGGTTCACATTGAAGACGGCCGCGCGGCTGCTTAAGATTTGTTCCGCCAACTCCTTATCGGCACGGCTGACACCGTAATGCCCCTCGATAAGCGCGACCTGGTCGGGGTGAATGGCGGTTTTGCCGGTCAGGCCGTATTGCAAATCCCACCTTACCTCGCGCGCCAAAAGTTCGGGGCAGTCGAGAAACTCAAACACCGGCGCGCTCAAATGAAAACCATAGGGCCTGAATATGCCGACCAGGCGGGCAATCACGCCCTGCAGCGCGGTTTCGTAAAGCGTAACCCCGCGCGGGCGGCGCATATGAAGGTGGTTGAACAAATCGTTGCCGCCTATACGCAGGCACAACACCCTTGCCCTCCAGGCAGGCTGCAGCAGGATGTCGCGCAGGCGCAGCATGGGTTCTTCCAATAAAGCATCGGCGGTTTCCAGCGTCGGCATCAGGCAGTAAGGCCCGTTTTGCAGGGCGGCATATTCGTGCAAATTGCCCGCATCGACCTTGGGCAGGACGAAGCCCCTGATTTTGTGCAAATCGCGCAGGGCCAGAACCTGCCCCATCACCTCGGGGTTGCGCAGGCGGATGAAGTGGTTGCGCTTATCCTGAGGCGGCAGGATATGTAGAAATTCCTGCAGCTGCTCCAGGGCCAGGGGCAAATCGTCCGGATGGACCGCGTCCTCGGTGCAGTAAATCAGGCTGCGGACATGGGCCAGCTTTTCGCCGGCGGCAATCTGCATCAATTGGGGGTGGATGGCGGGGACATACAGTGCCGCGCCGAGTCGGTGGGGGTTAAGCATGACGCAAATCCTGTATGAGTGCGGCCGCCTGGTAGGGCAGCGCGGCATCGGTTTCCACAGCGGTATTTTTTTCTTCCGCCAGCTGCAGCAAATGTACGACATCGGCCGAGGCGGGGTCGCGCAGCAACAGCAGCCGGGGGCGGCGGCGCAGCATGACGCGCGTGGCTTCGCCTATGCCCGGCTTGATCAGGTTGATGTCGCTTATGCCGTAACGGCGGGCGGCATGGGCGATAAAGCGGCTGCTCAGGGCGGCCGCAGGGGCGGGGTCGGAAAATTGCGCGGCGGGCAGGCCGTTCTGCTGCAGGCGGCCGCTTACCGCCGTCAGCTCGGCAATAAAGCGGCGCGACAAATCGTGCGCGGCCAAATCCTCCAAATAAACGCAGCCGTGAAAGTCGTTTGCACCGATTTTTTCATTTAAAACGGAACGGCTCACCAGCCCGCTGATGCAGGCGTTCAATATGGCCGAGGGAATCAGGTAGTCGTCCCGGGAAGCCGCATAGGGGGTTACGCCCGCCAAGTCGGACAGGACGTATAAATCGGACGGCAGGGAACAGTTGTTTTGGCGGTTGAATGCGGCTAGGAATTTGTCCAATTCCCGCTTAATCACGCCCTTGCCCGTCCAGCCGTCCACAAAAACCAATTGTGCGGCATCGTGGCGGCGCAGGATGTGGCGCAGGGCGTTTTGGTCTATGCCACGGTCGCGGATGATGGAGATGGAGTAATGCGGCACTTCGCGGCCGTAATGGCGGCTCAGGATGTGCTGCAGCGCCACCCCCGGCGGCGTGCCTGCCCGGGCCAGCGACACCAGCACGGGGTTTTCCCGCCCGGCGGCGATTTGCGCGGCCAATTGCAGGCAGCCGGCAGCCATGCGCGGCAGGTTCTGTCCGCAGGCCGCCTGAAAAAGCCTGAGATAGGCCTCGGAGGGGGCGGGTTCGGGCGACAGCATTTCGCTGTAGTGCCTGCGGCCGCTCTGTATCAGCCTTTCTTTTTCGGCAAGGTCGGTCATGGGCTCAAGCGTGATGGGTTGGAGCAGGAAAGTAACCTGATGCGGCAGATAGCTGCCGTGGAAGTCGGACATGGCGGGGTATGAGGTATTTGGGCAAACGCCGAATATAACACGGCCTGCGGCTTCATGGCCTGTTTGCAGTCGGCATTGCGGCGGCTTTTCCGCCAAAATCCTCTACGCAAGCCACATGCAAACAGCCGCCAGGAAACGGCGTTTTACAAAATGCCGCCATTGTCGGATTGTCCGTTTTCCCCGCCGCAAATCAGAACGGGGAGTCGGGCTGTTTTAAAAATTCGGCCTCTTCGGCCGTGCTTTCCCTGCCCAAAACGGCGTTGCGGTGCGGATAACGGCCGAAACGGCCTATGGCGGCCTTGTGCTTCAATTCGAATTCATAGGCGGATTTATCGGTATGTTCCGCAAATAATTTTTCCGCCAGCCTGTGTATGGCCCTGCTTTCGCCATGCATCAGCGGCATCAGCATGAAATGGCGGTATTCGGGCGGCAGGCGGGCAAAACCGGGTTGCGCGGCGGCCTCCTGGCTCAAAACCAGAGCCGTGTTGTCGGCGACAAAGGCCTTGGGGCTGTTGCGGAACAGGTTGCGCGCAAACTGGTCCGGCACGATGATTTCTGCCAAACGCCCCGCCAAGGCGGTGCGCCAGCCATAAAGTTCCCCCGCCGCCGCCGGGTACAATTTGGCAAACCTTGCCCTTATCTGCCCGTCAAAACCGCTGTCGCGCCTGAACCAATATGGCCGGCTTTGTCCGTCAAACCAAAAATCCAAAACGCTTTGCGCGTCCGTTTTTTGTTTCCCTTTGATGTTTTTGGGTCATTCCGACCTGTTATGAATTGGGGCGTTTGCGGATTTGCCGCCCCGCCCGCCTTTGCGCGGCTGCAGTATTCACCCTCCCGCCATTTGCACGGCCAGCAGCCGGCCGCCGCCGCCTTTTTTCAGCAGTATCTGCGCCCCTTCCTCCAATTTGATTTTCCCGCCCAAGGGGATGGCGGCCTTGTTTTTCGCATCATACATGTCGGGCATACGTTCGTTTACCAGCCACCAGTCGCCGTTGTGCAGGACGAAATAGCCTATGCGGCGGGATTCGTCCGCTTTGAGTTTTTCGTTGGGGAAGATGCCGTTGTCGGCGTGCCAGGGAAACAGCGACTGGCCGCTGTATACCATGATGCGGTGGTTGTCGGGGCGGTAGCTGCCCCCGGGGGCGGCGGAATAGAGGTTGAGCACGGGCAGTTTGCCCTGATGGGGCGTGCCGCAAAACGGGCAGGCGGGTTTGAGTTTGTTGTCGAAGGCATACCATTTTTGGCCGCAATCGGGGTTGGCGCAGGGTTGGAGCAGGTCCACGGTTTTGACCAGGGCGTGTTCCCATTCGTCCGCCGTGGGCCTTTGCGCGGGTTGGTGCAGGCCGTCTATGAAGGCGCGTTCGAACAGTTTGGCGATGTAGGGTCCGCAGACGGTGTAGGGGATTTTGGCGGTATCCTTCCACGGCAGTTCGGAAGGTTTGAGGTTGGCGGTTTTGATGCGGTTGCCGGTGTCGGTGGGGTGTTCGACAAACAGGGCGCATTCGCCCATGCCCAGTTCTTCGTCCCGCTGGCTGTCTTCGGGGTCGAATACTTTGTCGCCGCGCAGGGGGTGGCGGTAGAGCAGGTACATGTAAATCAAAACGGCCAGGGCGTGAAGGTCGGTGGTGCGGCTGGGCAGTTTGCGCCCGGGGTCGTCTTTGGCCAGGTGCGCGGTCGCCACAACCTCGGGGGCGATGAAGTCGGGCGTGCCGACCACGGTGGGCGGGTGTACGCCCGGTACGACCAGGCCGTCTATGTCTATCAGGCAGGCCTGGCCGCTGGTCGGGTCTATCAGGCAGTTTTTGTAGCCCAAGTCGCTGTGGCTCAATCCGGCCATGTGCATACGCCGCACCGCCCGCGCCAGCATGATGCAGACTTTCAGGTGGGTCATCCAGTTGCCCAGTTCGCGCGGGTCCAGGAATTTGCTGCGGTTGGACGCGCTGGCAAACCATTTGCCGTCTTTGTCTTTGCCTTTGATGTTGAGCATGTCGCCGTTGCGGCTGCCGTATTCGAAGAAAAAGCAGTCGCGGTAAAAGGGCGATACCACGCCCAGGCGGCCTTGGTATTCTACGACCGCCGTGGGCCAGCAGTAGAGTTTTTGCAGGTATTCGCCCCCCTCTTGGTTGAATATCCTTTCGCGGTACAGGCCGGTTATCCGCTCCAGCCTCTCGCGCGCGGCCGCATCGGCCGGTTCGCGGTAAAAGGCGACGACGTAGTCTTTGTCGGGGGAAAACATTACGTCCTTCATGCCGCCCTGTGCTTTGACTTCGTTGATGAAGCGTATGGTGCTGCCGTTGGTGGCGGTCAGGGTAACGATGTCGCTCATGCTTTGCTCCGTTGGTGTGCCTGTCAATCCGGTTCCGGCCAAGGCCCCGCCCGCCCCGCCGCGCTTTACCGCCCGTCCTCCGCCCCAATCCGGCAGGCGGCAGGGCATTATACTTTTCACACCGCGCTTGTCAAAACGGCAAATGCCCTTATAATTGTTTTCGTTTTCCACCACTGCGTTTAGGAGCATCCCTATGGCTATCAGCCTGCAAAAAGGCGGCAATGTCAGCCTGAGTAAAGAAGCACCCGGTTTGAGCAAGATGATCATCGGCCTGGGCTGGGACGTGCGCGCCACGGACGGCGCGGCTTTCGATTTGGACGGCAGCGCGTTTTTGCTCAATGCCTCCGGCAAGGTCCGTTCCGATGCCGACTTTATTTTCTATAATCAGGCCAAGTCTTCGGACGGCTCGGTCGAACATACCGGCGACAACCGCACCGGCGAGGGCGAGGGCGACGACGAGCAGATTATTGTCGATTTGGCCAAAGTGCCGGCCGATGTGGACAAAATCGCCATCAGTGTAACCATCCACGACGCAGAGGCGCGCGGCCAAAACTTCGGCCAGGTCTCCAGCGCGTTCATCCGCTGCGTCAATGCCGACGGCAATACCGAAATCGCCCGCTTCGATTTGTCCGAGGATGCTTCCGTTGAAACGGCAATGATTTTCGGCGAAATCTACCGCCACAACGGCGAGTGGAAGTTCAAGGCCATAGGCCAGGGCTTCAAGGGCGGGTTGGGACCCTTGGCCAAACACTACGGTGTGAACATCTAACCAAACCGAAGGCCGTCTGAAAACCCTCAATCCGGGGTGTTTCGGGCGGCCTGTTTTTAGGAGGCCATATGCCCGTTTTTACCGTAACCGGCGACGACAGTCCCTTTTTACACGTTTCCCTGCAGCGGGGCGAGAGTATTTCCTGCGAAAGCGGCGCGATGGTGATGATGGAGGCCAACCTGGACCTGACTGCCCGTATGCAGGGCGGCCTGCTCGGCGCGCTGACCCGCCGCCTGGCCAACGGCGAGAGTTTCTTCCAGCAGCACATCAAGGCCGTGCGCGGCGGCGGCGACTGCCTGCTTTCCCCCACCCTGCCCGGCGCGATACAGGTATTGGACGTGGGCGCGGTGCAGTACAAAATCGCCGACGGCGCGTATCTGGCGGCCACCGAACATGTGGAAATCAAGGCGCAGCTGCAAAACATAGGCACGGCGCTGTTCGGCAACTCGGGCGGCTTCCTGATCGGCCAGACTTCGGGCGACGGGCAGGTGGTCGTGGGCGGCCACGGTTCGCTGTTCACACTGGAGGTAACGCCCGAAACCCCCATGACCATAGACAACGGCCACGTTGTCGCCTGGGACAGCCGGCTGAACCACAACATCTCCCTTTCCACCAACCAGGGCGGCAGCCAGTTGGGCAACATCATCAACAGCGTAACCGGGGGCGAGGGCGTGGTGCTGAAATTTTCCGGCAGCGGCAAAATCGTCATCTGTTCGCGCAACAAGGCGGGCGCGGCCAAAGCAGCTTAAAATTTAGCGGATTAAAATAAAATGAGACAAGGCCGGGCAACGCCGTACCGGTTTTTGTCAATTCGCTATACAATTTCGACAACCCAACACGGAGTAAAGAGACATGGCAGTAAATTTGGAAAAAGGCCAAAAGATTTCCCTGTCAAAAGAGGCAGGCGGCGGCACGCTGGACAGCGTGGTGATGGGCCTGGGCTGGGATGCGGCCAAGAAAAAGGGCCTGTTCGGCTTCGGCGGCGGCAGCCAGTCCATAGACTTGGACGCGTCCTGCTTTTTGTTTGACGACAACAACGACCTGCGCGAACTGATTTACTTCGGCAACCTCCGCAGCGGCGACGGCTCTGTGCAGCACAGCGGCGACAACCGCACCGGCGAGGGCGACGGCGACGACGAACAAATCGCAGTCGCGCTCAACCGCCTGCCCGCCAACATCAAATCACTGGTGTTCACCGTCAGCAACTACACCGGCCAGGATTTCAGCCAGGTGGAAAACGCCTACTGCCGCCTGATAAACGGCAGCAACGGCCAGGAAATCGCCCGCTACAACCTGTCGGCGCAAGGAAACCACACCGCGCAGATTATGGCCAAAGTCTACCGCCACAACGGCGAATGGAAAATGCACGCCATAGGCGAAAACAGCCACGGCTCTACCCCCGACCTGATCGTGCCGCGCATCCTGCCGCACCTCTAATCCCCCGACCCGCCGCAGCCGCCCCGTCCCGGGCGGCTTTTCCGCCTCCTCACATGGCGGCTTCAATCTGGCTGCCGGAGGGGATAATCTGATAATCGCAGGCCCGCATAAACGGCAAATCAATCAGGCTGTCGCCCATGCCCAGCGTTACCGCCCCCGGCATCAGGCGGCGGTAATGCCCCATCAAATAAAGCACGGCATTGCCTTTGTCCAGCCAGTCGGGCAGCACGGCCAGATTGTTGGCGTTCAAATGCAGCCTCCAGCCCGGCCGCAACAGCGGGCGCAGCAGCGCGGCCGCCTGTTCCAACATATCCTGCCTGCCCGTATGCGATTTGGCCAACAAATAAAAAATAATATCGAAATCGCCAATCAGGCGGACACGAAGGTCTCCCGCCGCATCCGGCATCAAGGCCTCCAAAGCGCGCGCCAGCCCCTGCAGCTGCGGCAGGCTGCCCTTGGCCTTCATTCGGCTCTGCTCCAGCCAAAAATCATCAGGGCTGCCGTCCGGGTTCAAAATAATCCCGCCGTAGTCTATAACCGCATGACGGCTAAACGGGATGTCCACCCGGCCGAAACTGCCGCTGTCGCGGGCGGTAACGGGAATCACGGCGGCGTGTTGCAAAAAATGCGCCAATACGGCCTGCTGCCCCGCATCGGCATAAGAAACCGGCTCGCCGTTTTTCAGATAGGCCAGCGGGCGGCAGCCTTCCGTGGGCGTTTTTTTGCGGTAGCTGTGAAACAAAGTGTCGTCAAGGTCGGTAAATAAAACAAACGGGGTCATTTCGGACTTTCAGGCGGCCTGCCCCAAACAAACCAATTCCGCCTCCAATTCGGCCGCCGTCTCCTTCAAAGCGGCGTTGGCGCAATGTTCGTGGCAGATATAAATACGGTTGTAGGAATGACTCGGCGGCAGGTTGTACAAATAATAAGGCACGCCCTCGCCGTAGGGGTCGGCAAAAGGACGTTTGTTTTGCAGCGCGCCCCAGTTTTCGGCGGGGGAACGCGTGCTGGACTGCAAAAAAACGCGCGCGCCGCTGCGGGCGGCCAATTCGCGGGCGAACACGGCCGGAGGATGGATATATTCCCCCGTGCCCAACACGAGTATGCGGTCGGCGGCGCAATGTCGGGCGGCATATTCCCGCAACAGCCCCTCGGGCGGCATCCAAGCACCGCATATGCCCAAACGGCCGCTGCCGCTGTCCTCCACCTCCACGGCGGCGGCAGCCTGCGCGGCGGGCGCGGCGGCGGGTATGCCCGCAGGGGCAAAACTCCAGCTGCCGCGCAACAGGCTGTGCCGCACCACCCCCTCATCAGGATTGTCGGCACAAAAATCGGTCAGGCAAACCCAATGCGTATCAAAAACCCGGCCCGTCTGCCGCTGCAGCGCCGAAGCGAGCTGGCGGAAAGTATTGCCCGTGGAAAGCTCATCATCAATCAAAATCAGGCGTTCCGCATCCTGCAGCAAGGCGCGCGCACGTTCATAGCCGGGCAGGTGCAAAAACTGGCGGCTGGCATGGCTGTGGCTTTCCTCAAAGGGGCAGACTTCCGCCCCCTTTGCGCGCAGGCGGCTGGTATGCAGATAAAGCGCGGCCGCTTGCGGATAACGTTCCAGCCAAGCCTCAAACACCCCCTGCGCCAGGGCGGTGGCGGTTTCGGCCATTCCGACAAACACAACGGGGCGAACCCCCGGCGGCGGCAGTTTGGCGGCCAGGGCGCGGTATATGGGCGGCAGGCTGCAAACATCGGCGGGATAATGCTTGCCCAATACCTTGCTGACAAACAAAAAGGCGCGCTTGGGGTTTTGGCGCGCCCCTATGCCGAACAAATCATCGGGCGCGACCTCGCTGTGCGAAATATCCAGCGTGAGCGTGCCGTAGGGCAAATGGTGGGTTTGAATCATACTTGCTCGAAAATCACAATAAGGCGGTATGCCCGCCCCTATCGGGCCGACGGCGGAAACTGCCCGACCAGGCTTTGGACGGCCTGCGCCCGTTCGGCGCGGCTGGTTTCGGGGTGGCCCGTATTCAGTTCCGACCATTTCGGCCGGTTGCGGGCGCGGCGCAGCTCGGCCGGCAGCTTCTGTACCGGCCAGGGGGTTTTGCCGCTGTGCATTTGGATTTGCGTCTGTGCCGCGTGGCCGCGCTTTTGCAGGGCGGACAAAAGGTCCAGGGCGCGTGCCGCCAGCAGGGTTAGGGTTTCGGGATCGATATACAGGGTTTGGCGGCCGGTCAGCTTGTCGGAAATATCCTGCATATTGGGCAGCACCCCGCCGAGCAGGCCGCCTATGGCCGTCCCCAGGCCCAGCGAACCGCCCAAGGTCGCCATGTCCACCCCCATGCCGATTAACGCGCCTGTGGCCGCGCCCGTGCCGGTGCGTATGCCGTAGGATTTGAGCTGTTCCACGTCAAAGGGGTCTTGGCGGAAGGCCTTCAGCGCCCATTCGCTGCTGTCGATTTCGCTGTGGTAAAAGCGGTAGAGGCGGGACAATTGGCGTTGGAAATGCCGTTCGGCCTGCCTCACGGCGGCACGCATGGTTTTCAGGGCGGGTTTGGGGCTGCCGCCGCTGTCGATTTCCTGGCGGTAGGCGGCTATATTAATCAGGAAGTCGGCAATCTCGCTGCGCGCCTCCTTGTCCAGCCTCTGCCATTCGCGCCTGCGCATGGCCATCAGGCGGTCCAGCACCCCGCGTTTGTGCAGCATGCTGGCCAATCCCGCCCACAATTGGATTTCCCCTTCGAAATCGAAAGCCACGGTGTCGAAACCGCTGTAAATATGCAGGCCGCGCCGCGCCAGCATGGTGGTCCAGTCCGTCAGGTCCTGCCCGCCTATGAAGTTGAAAACGGGCATCACCGGCTTGGCGCACCACGACAAAACCATCAGTTCGTCTTTGTATTTGCCCAATACGGGTTCGCGCGCGTCCACCACATACATGGCCATATCGCTTTGCAAAAGCTGGCGCAAAACCTTGGCCTCCTGGTTGAAGTCGCCCTCCGCCGCCGGGCTGTCCAAAAACTGCTGTATGCGCTCTACGCCGTCCAAACGCGCGGAGGTATGGTCCTCCAGCCAGTCCAGCACGCCGCCCGCATCTTCCAGGCCGGGGGTGTCGTACAGGTAGGCCAGCACGTCCCGCCCGTCCGAAATCGCCGCCCGCTCGACATGGCGGGTGGTGGAGGAGGCGTTTTTCACTTCGCCAAACAGGCTGTCGCGCAACAGGGTGCGCAGCAGCGATGTTTTGCCGGTATTGGTATGGCCGACCACGGCCAGCGACAAGGCTTGGTTTTTCATCATGCTTCCTTGACATCCCCCGCCCCGGCAGGGAGGGGTTTCCTACTGCGGCCGGCAACTTTGGCGCGCGGCTTGTTTTGCAGATGCCGGGGGCGTGTCCCGCCCTGAAATTGGTTTTGTTCCGAATTTGAAGGTTTGGTGTATCAATATGATGTGTTGGAATTTATGTATCGCGGATTAATGCGGCTTATGCCCGTATTTTTGGTTTTGAAGGCGGGGCCTTGCAACAAAAATCCGCCCGGCGCACTGCTCAGCGTAGCAGTTCGGCCAATATCCGCCGGTATACCGCCGTCAGTTCGGGCAGGGCGGCCAGTTCTATGTTTTCGTCAATTTGGTGGATGGTGGCGTTTACGGGGCCCAGTTCTATGAGTTCGCGGGCGACGGCTTTGATGAAGCGGCCGTCCGATGTGCCGCCGGTGGTGGACAATTCGGCACGCACGCCGCAAATTTCGGCAACGGCATCCTGCGCGGCCCGGGTCAGCCTGCCCGCTTCGGTCAGGAAGGGCAGGCCGGACAGTGTCCACTCCAAATCGTAATTTAAGCCGTGTTTGTCCAAGATTCCGTGTACGCGCCGTTTCAGGCCGTCCGCATCGGATTCGGTGGAGAAGCGGAAGTTGAATTTGACATTTAATTCGCCGGGGATGACGTTGGTCGCGCCCGTGCCGCCGTTGATGTTGGAGATTTGGAAGCCGGTGGGCGGGAAATAGGCGTTGCCTTGATCCCATTCGGCGGCAGCCAGTTCGGCCAGTGCGGGGGCGGCTTTGTGGACGGGGTTTTCCGCCAGGTGCGGATAGGCGATGTGGCCTTGTTTGCCTTTGACGGTCAGGCTGCCCGACAGTGAGCCGCGCCGGCCGTTTTTTATCGTGTCGCCCAAGGTATGGGCGGCGGTCGGTTCGCCGACTATGCAGTAGTCTATGGTTTCGCCGCGCGCTTTTAATATGTCCACCACTTTGGTTGTGCCGTCCAGTGCGTCGCCTTCTTCGTCAGACGTAATCAGAAGGGCTATGCTGCCCCCGTGGTCGGGACAGGCGGCAATGAAGTTTTCGCAGGCAACGACAAAGGCGGCTATGCTGCTTTTCATGTCCGCCGCGCCGCGCCCGTAAAGCCGGCCGCCGCGCTCGGCCGGCTCGAACGGCGGCGATGTCCATTGGCCTTCGGGCCCCGCCGGGACGACGTCGGTGTGTCCGGCGAAACACAGCAGCGGCGCACCCCTGCCGCGCCGCGCCCAGATGTTTTTGGTGCTGCCGAAATCCAACCGCTCGATGGTGAAGCCGGTTTTTTGCAGGCGGCAGGCCAGCAGTTCCTGACAGCCTTGGTCGTCCGGGGTTACGGACGGGCGGGAAATGAGTTGTTTGGCCAGGGCAAGGGTGTCGGTCATATTCTGCTTTCGTCAATCAGGCCGCCTGAAAACCGTTCAGACGGCCTTTTTGCTTGGTTTTTTGGGGATTGTAACAAGTTTTAACAAAAAAGGCAGCGGCCGCCTTATTCGATATAAACCAATTTGGCGCGTTTCACATTGCACAACAGCTCATAGGCCACCGTACCGGCCGCCGCCGCGACCTCGTTCACGCCCACCGTATCGCCCCACAACTCCACCTCGCTGCCCACGCCCTCGTCCGGACCGGCCAGTTCCACCGTCATCATATCCATGGACACCCGCCCCAAAATCCGGCTGCGGCGGCCGTTTACCGCGACGGGCGTGCCTGTTTGGGCGCGGCGCGGATAACCGTCCGCATAGCCGCCCGTAGCCAAACCGACGCGGGTGGAACGTTTGGTATAAAAAGACGCGCCATATCCTATGGGCTCATGCGGCTGCAGCACGCGCTCGCCGAACACCTCGCCCGCCAGCCTCATCACCGGGCGGATGCGCGGGTCGTTTCCCAAAAACGGATCTATGCCATACAAAGCCAGCCCCGCCCTGCCCCAATCGCGCCTCGAGGCCGGATAGGCCAGCATGGCGGCCGAATTGGCCAGACTCTCCCCGCCGGCCAAACCGGCGCAGGCGGCATCGAAAACCTCCAACTGCCTTTCCGTCATGGCGCGTTCCTCCTCGTCGGCACAGGCAAAATGCGACATCTTCACCACCCCGTCCACCTTGCCGCTTTGCACCAGCGCGGTATAGGCGGAAGCATAATTTTGCGGGAAAAACCCCGCCCGGTGCATACCCGAATCCATCTTCAGCCACACCTTGACCGGCTTTTGCCAACCGTGCCGCAGCAAAGCCTCCAACTGCCATTGGCAGGCCACCACGGGCCACAGGCCGTAACGGTCCACCTCGGCATATTCGGCCGCGTCAAACACCCCTTCCAGCAACACAATGGGCAGGGTTATACCAAACTCGCGCAACAGCCCGGCTTCCTCCAAACAGGCCACGGCAAACCCGTCGGCCAAATCCGCCAAAGCCCCGGCACAGCGTGCCGCACCGTGCCCGTAGGCATCCGCCTTCACCACGGCCAGCAGACGGCCGCCGTGTATCTGTTTGAGGGTTAGGTAATTTTCGCGTAAACGGTCCAAGCGGATTTCCGCGCGCAGGGGTCGCATGGTGATGATCCTTTATCAAGGAGGGGACGGGGAAGCACAAACCGCCTGAAAACAAAACGGCTTTCAGACGGCCCGGGAAATGCGGCGGATTATAACGGATGCGCCTGCTTTTTCATACCGGCGGCAAGGCCGGGAAAAACGGCACACAAAGAAACTGCCAAACAGCCATGTTCGGAAGCGAAAAAAAAATGCACTCATTTTTGCAAATGAGTGCCAAGTCTACAAAGGAGAAATAGAGGAGAAACTGTCAAGCCGTCATGCGTTACAACGACTCAACGGAACGCATTATGCGGCAAAAAAAATCCCGCGTCAAACAAAACCCGGGACATTTTCGATAAACATCATTTCCTTTGCAAAAAAATAACAAAAACCAACAAAACCAACACAAACAACCCGAAAAAATTGGATTACGAACCAAAAACGAAACCAAATCCCCCTTCCGCCCCCAAACGGACGGACAAAAAAAGCACCCGTAAAAACAAACGGGTGCGGAATTCAACATTTTAGAAAGGAGAGAGCCTTGCCGGAAGGCCAGGCCGAAACCGGCAAGGCGATACCGATTATCCCCCTGCCCCGCCGCAAAGTCAAGACCCGTTTCCCGCCCCTCAGCCGTAACGGCGTTGGAAACCGGCCATAAAATCCACCAGCGCATCCACCCCCTCGGGCGGCATCGCATTATAAATACTGGCGCGCATCCCGCCCACAGACTTATATCCGCGCAACTGGCGCAGGCCGTACAGCGCGGCCTCCCCGATAAAACGCTCGTCCAAACCGGCATCGCCCGTACTGAAAACCACATTCATATCCGAACGCGCCCCGGGACGGATACCGTTGCGGTAAAAGCCGCCGCTGCCGTCTATGGCCGCATACAGCCGCCCGGCTTTGACACGGTTGATCTTCTCCATCTGCGCGATACCGCCCTGCGCCGTCAGCCAGCGCAACACCAGCCCGGCGACATAAATCGGATAAGTGGCCGGCGTATTGTACATCCCCTGCCTGTCCAAATGCGCCCGATAATTCCAAACCGCCGGCACTTCCGCGCCGCAGCGTTCCAGCAAATCCTCGCGGATAATGACTATGGTCGCCCCCGATGGCCCCAGGTTTTTCTGCGCGCCCGCATAAATCACACCGAAATCGGCAACATTCACCTGCCGCGACAAAATCTCAGACGACATATCGCAAACCAAAGGCGGCATATCGGCCGAAAGGCGGGGCATTTCCCTATATTGCAGGCCGTTCACCGTCTCATTGGACACAAAATGCACAAAAGCCGAATCCCGCCCCAAATCCCAATCGCCCACCGGCGGCAAATCACTATAACCATAATCCCTGCCGCCGTCTGCCGCCGTATGCACCCTGGCGCGCGTAACCAGGGCCATCTGACTGTGGGCGGTTTTGGACCAATTGCCGGTAACCACCGAATCGATGCGGTCGAATCCGGCGGCAAAATTCATCGCCACCTGGCAAAACTGCGCGCTGGCCCCGCCCTGCAAAAACAACACGCGGTAATTGGGCGGGACGGCCAACAGGCGGCGCAAATCCTGTTCCGCATGATAAAGGATGCTTTGGAAGGCCTCCGAACGGTGGCTCATACTCATCACGGGGATGCCCGTCCCCTGATAATCGTGCATTTCCTGCCTCGCGGTTTCCAACACACTGGCGGGCAGCACGGCAGGGCCGGCGGAAAAATTATAAATCGGCGTAGTCATGGCTTATTCCAAATCATAATAACATATTGAATTTAAAATATATTTATTTTATATCATATAATAGATTAAAATAAAAACGAGACAATACGGCAGGGAATGCCGTGTACGGATAAGTACACAAGGGCTTTGGCAACGGCTTGGCCTTGCAATTTTAATTCTCTATATATGGCGCGGGCAGCGGCCGCCCGATTGTACAGATACGGGGGCGGCTTCACAATCCGCGCCCGGACCCGGGAAAAAACACTTTTATTTTCACAAAGGATAGGCTATAATTCCGCCAATTTTTCATCAGGATTCACTGCGCCCGATTTCCAAACGGAAGGCCGCAAACCCGAATCCGTTTGGGGGGATGCCCCTCC
The DNA here is from genome assembly GCA_030530545.1 of Neisseria sp. Classification (GTDB taxonomy): domain Bacteria; phylum Pseudomonadota; class Gammaproteobacteria; order Burkholderiales; family Neisseriaceae; genus Neisseria. The sequence goes on from JAUMUU010000009.1 coordinate 17,780, forward strand.
AAACCGGGGCGCAACCGCCCCGTGCGTTGATACCCGTTCAACTGAGAAATGGCCAAGCGGCCATTTTTTTATTTTCCGTCGGAGCAAAATGGACATTCAACCCCTTTTGGACAAAACCCTGCCCGGGCTGGGCTGCGAACTGGTGGATTTCGAACTCACCGCCCAGGGCACTTTACGCATCTTTATAGACAAGGAAGGCGGCATCAACATAGAAGACTGCGCCACCGTCAGCAACCACCTGAGCCGCCTGTTCGCCGTGGAGGGCGTGGACTACAAAAACCTGGAAATATCCAGCCCCGGCCTGGACCGCCCGCTGAAAAAGGCCGCCGATTTCGCCCGCTTTGCCGGACACGAGGCCAAAGTCAAAACCCGGCTGCCCGTGGACGGGCGGAAAAACTTCGCCGGGCGGATAGAAGGCTGCGAAAACGACACCCTAACCCTGTCCTTGGACGGCCAAACCGTGCAAATAGGATTGGACAACATAGACAAAGCCCGCCTGAAACCGGAATTCAAATTCTAAAACAACAGGAGACTGATATGAGCCGCGAAATGCTGCAACTGGCCGAGGCCTTGGCCAGCGAGAAAAACGTAGAACCCGATGTCGTGTTCGAGGCATTGGAATTTGCCCTGTCCACCGCCGCCAAGAAAAAGGCCGGCCGCGAACACATGGACGTGCGCGTGGAAATCGACCGCCACACCGGCGAACACCGCACCTACCGCCGCTGGCTGATAGTCGCCGACGAAGACTACACCTACCCCGACGTAGAAAAAACCATAGAGGAAATCCAGGAGGAAATCCCGGGCACGGACATCCAAATCGGCGAATATTACGAAGAACAAATCGAAAACGAAGGCTTCGGCCGCCAGGCGGCCATGACCGCCAAACAAATCATCCTGCAGCGCATACGCGATGCCGAACGCGAAAAAATCCTGAACAGCTTTTTGGAAAACCGCGAAGACATCGTTACCGGCACGGTGAAACGCGTCGAACGCCACGGCATCATAGTCGAAGTCGTCCCCGGCAAACTCGATGCGCTGATTCCGCGCGAACAGTGCATCCCGCGCGAAAACTTCCGCAGCGGCGACCGCATCCGCGCCCTGTTTTTGCGGGTGGACGAATTGGGGCAGTCCGGCCGCAAACAGGTCGTGCTAAGCCGCTCCTCGCGCGAGTTTCTGGCCAAGCTGTTCGAACAGGAAGTGCCGGAAATCGCAGACGGCCTGTTGGAAATCCGCGAAGTGGCCCGCGACCCCGGACACCGCGCCAAAATCGCCGTCAAGGCCAACGACCAGCGCATAGACCCGCAGGGCACCTGCATAGGCGTGCGCGGCAGCCGCGTCAATGCCGTTACCAACGAAATCAGCGGCGAACGCATAGACGTGGTGCTGTGGTCGCCCGAAACCGCCCAATTCGTCATCAACGCCCTGTCGCCGGCCGAGGTCAGCCGCATAGTCATCAACGAGGACGACCACGCCGTAGATGTGATTGTGGCGGAAGACCAATTGGCACTGGCCATAGGGCGTGGCGGGCAAAACGTGCGCCTGGCCGCCGACCTTACCGGCTGGCAGCTCAACATCATGACCGTGGCCGAGGCCGAGGAACGCCATGCGGCCGAAGACGCGGCCATCCGCGCCCTGTTTACCGAACATTTGGGCATAGATGACGCAACCGCCGACATACTGGTACAGGAGGGCTTTGCCGCGCTGGAAGAAGTCGCCTATGTGCCTGCGGACGAATTGTTGGAAATCGGATTCGATGCCGAAACGGCCGAAAACCTGCGCAACAGGGCCCGCGACGCGGTGCTGACCCTGGCCATGGCCAAAGAAGAGAAAATCGAGGCCGTGGAGGAAGATTTGCGCTCGCTGGAGGGCGTGGACGAAGACATGTTGCGCGACCTGGCCCAGGCGGGCATCACCACGCGCGACGGGCTGGCCGAGCTTTCCATAGACGAACTGATTGAAATTACCGGTGAAACCGAAAACGCCGAGAAAATCATTCTCGCCGCCCGCGCCCACTGGTTTACAGAAACCGAACAACAGGGGGAATGAATATATGAGTAACAAAACCGTAGCCCAATTTGCCGCCGAACGGGGCAAAAGCGTGGAATGGACGCTGGAATACCTGCAAAAACGGAATGTGCATAAAACCAGCGGCAGCGACATCCTGACCGAAAACGAACAATCCCTGTTGGCGGCCGAGGCCGTCGGCGACTCCATCAACCGCACCACCGTGGAAAAAAGCACCGTGGGCAAGGTGGAAGTGGAAACCCGCCGCCGCCGCCGCATGGCCGTACCCGTGCAGCAGCCCCCCGCAGCGGCAGCCGAAAAACCGGCCGCGCCCGCCGCCAGCCCGGCGGCAGCACCCGCCGAACCGCCCGCACCCGCCGCCGAGCCCGTACCGGTAGGGGAAGATGACGGCCAGGCCGCGCGCCGCGCGCTGGCCGAGGCGCAAACCGCCGCATTGCGCGCCAAAACCGCCGCCCGGGCGGAAAAAACGCAAAACAGGCCGTCTGAAAACACATCGCCACAAAACGCACCGGAAGAACAAAAAGCCGAACCCGCCGCCGAAAGCAAGCCCGATACCGACAAAAGCACCCGGCCGCAGGCTGCTCCGGCCGCAGACGGCAGGGGGCAGCAGAAAAACGGCGGCGGCCGCGAACGCGGACGGCGCGAACGCAAGCCCGCCAAAGAGAGGAAGCCCGAACCCCTGCCGCAGCCGGTGGAGGTGGTGAATGCCGCCGAGGCCGAACGCCGCGCCGAAGAAGAACGCCGCGCACTGGCCTTCCGCGAACACCAGGCCGCGCTGCTGCGCGAAAAACAGGAGAGGCAGGAACGCCAGGAAAGGCGCGAGGCGGCCAAAAAACAGGCGGCCGAAGAAGCGCGCGCCGCCAAGGCCGCCAAAGCGGGCGAACAGCGCAGTGCCAAGCCCAGCGAGAAAAAACCGCTGGCCGCCGGTACAGCCAGGCCGGCCGCACCAACCGCCGCCCCGGAACCAAATCCGGGCGCGGGCGGCGGCCGCAAGAAAGACGACCGCCGCAGCAGCCGCGACGACGACGGCCAAAACCGCAACGCCAAAGGCAAAGGCGGCAAAGGCGGGCGCGACCGCAACAGCGGGCGCGGTGGCGACGAAGAACGCATACGCGGCGGCAAAAAGGGCAAAAAACTCAAACTCGAACCCAACCAACACGCCTTCCAGGCCCCGACCGAGCCGGTCGTCCACGAAGTATTGGTGCCGGAAACCATCACCGTGGCCGAACTGGCGCACAAAATGGCCGTCAAGGGCGTGGAAGTGGTCAAAGTGCTGATGAAAATGGGCATGATGGTTACCATCAACCAATCCATAGACCAAGACACCGCCCTGATTGTCGTGGAAGAAATGGGGCATATAGGCAAACCCGCCGCCGCAGACGACCCCGAAGCCTTTTTGGAAGAAGGTGCGGAACACATAGAGGCCGAAGCCCTGCCGCGCCCGCCGGTCGTTACCGTCATGGGGCATGTGGACCACGGCAAAACCTCGCTGCTAGACTACATCCGCCGCGCCAAAGTGGTACAGGGCGAAGCGGGCGGCATCACCCAGCACATAGGCGCGTACCATGTGCAAACCCCGCGCGGCGTGATTACCTTCCTCGACACGCCGGGGCACGAGGCGTTTACCGCCATGCGCGCGCGCGGTGCCAAGGCGACCGACATCGTGATTCTGGTGGTGGCCGCCGACGACGGCGTGATGCCGCAGACCATAGAGGCGATTGCCCATGCCAAGGCGGCGGGCGTGCCCATAGTGGTGGCGGTGAACAAAATCGACAAAGAGGCCGCCAATCCCGAACGCATCCGCCAGGAACTGACCCAGCACGAAGTCATCCCCGACGATTGGGGCGGCACGACCCAGTTTATAGACGTTTCCGCCAAACAGGGTACAAACATAGACGCGCTGCTGGAGGCCGTGCTGCTGGAGGCCGAGGTATTGGAACTGAAAGCCCCGGCACAGGCACCGGCCAAAGGCATCATCGTCGAGGCAAGGCTGGACAAGGGTCGCGGCGCGGTGGCCACGCTGCTGGTGCAAAGCGGCACGCTGAAAAAAGGCGATATGCTGCTGGCCGGAACGGCATTCGGCAAAGTCCGCGCCATGATGGACGAAAACGGCAAAGCCGTCAGCGAGGCCGGCCCCTCCATCCCGGTGGAAATTTTGGGCTTGTCCGACGTGCCCAATGCGGGCGAAGACGCAATGGTGTTGGCCGACGAGAAAAAGGCGCGCGAAATCGCCCTGTTCCGCCAAGGCAAATTCCGCGATGTGCGCCTGGCCAAACAGCAGGCCGCCAAGCTGGAAAACATGTTCAACAACATGGGCGAAGGCCAGACGCAAAACCTGTCCGTCATCATCAAGGCCGACGTTCAGGGTTCTTACGAGGCACTGGCGGGCAGCCTGCAAAAGCTGTCCACCGACGAAGTGCGCGTACAGGTCCTGCACAGCGGCGTGGGCGGCATTACCGAGAGCGATGTCAATCTGGCCATTGCCTCGGGCGCGTTCATCATAGGCTTCAATGTGCGCGCGGACGCGTCTTCCCGCAAATTGGCCGAAACCGAAGATGTGGAAATCCGCTACTACAACATCATCTATGATGCGATTGACGATGTGAAGGCGGCCATGAGCGGTATGCTCGCGCCCGAGAAGAAGGAACAGCAAACCGGAACGGTGGAAATCCGCCAGGTCATCAGCGTATCCAAAGTCGGCAATATCGCAGGATGTATGGTTACGGACGGCGTGGTCAAGCGCGACAGCCATGTGCGCGTCATCCGCAACAATGTGGTGGTGCATACCGGCGAACTCGCATCGCTCAAACGCTTTAAAGACGATGTGAAGGAAGTCCGCATGGGGTTTGAGTGCGGCCTGATGATTAAGGGCTATGACGATATCGCCGAGGGCGACCTGCTCGAATGTTTCGATATCGTCGAGGTTGCCCGCACTTTGTAAGCCAAATCAAAAAAAAAGCCGTCTGAAAACCCTGCTTGCGGGGTTGCGGACGGCTTTTTCAGCTTGAGGCCGCTTCTCCTTTAGAACTACCTTCTTCCTGCCGATAACCTCGCCGGCCGTCAGTTTGTATAATTTTCTTAAATAGAGTGAAATAAAGTAAATCACTCTTAACAAATCAATTCGACTCTGGCCGCAACGTGTCCGAGCCGCCGTTTCAACAAATAATTCTTTAATAAATATACACTTGACTGTTTTGTCTAGAGGTTGTCCTATGCTTCCCCGCCCCTTCCGCCCCTGCCTCCTGCTTTCCCTGCTGGCCGGTGTCCCTGTTTTTGCCGCCGCCCCGGCAAACGGCGGGACGGCCGCCGCAGGATACCTGGACGATGTTACCGTTCAGGGTAAAAGCCGCAGCACCCGCACCGAAAACCGCGACTCCTTCACCACTTCGGCCATGCGGACCACCACCGGGTTGGCTTTGCCGCCCCAAGAAACCCCGCAGTCGGTCAGCGTAATTACCAACACCCAACTGGAAGGCCAAGGCATCACCCGCCTGGAAGATGCCATGAAAACCACCACCGGTGTTTTGGTGTTGCGCGATTCCGACCGTTCCCGCTTTCAGTCGCGCGGCTTTTATATAGACCAAATCGAAGAGGACGGTATTTCTTCGGACGTATCCAGCCATGTGGGCGAAACCATACACAACGCCGAGAGTCAAACCGATTTGGCGGTATACGACCATATCGAAGTAGTGAGGGGCGCGACGGGGCTGACCCAGGCCAACGGCGAACCGGGCGGCACAATCAACGCCGTACGCAAACGCCCCACCGCCGAAAGGCATTTCAACGGCAGCCTGAGTGCAGGGCGTTTCGGCAGCCGCCGTGCCGAAGCGGATGTATCCGGCCGTTTGAACGGCGGCGGCACACTGCGCGGCAGGCTGGTCGGCGCATGGGAAAAAAGCGACTCGTTTACCGACCGCATAAGCAGCCGGCAGGGCATGGTTTACGGCGTATTGGATGCCGATTTGGGCGAAAACACCGTCTGGACGCTGGGCGGCCTGTATCAGAAGCACCATACCGTGCCCGATGTATACGGCCTGCCCGCAGGCAGTATGGCAAATCCGCTCATCCTGCCCCGCAACGCCTATTCCGGCGCGGATTGGAACAACAGCCGCTTTGGCAAGCGCAATATCTTTACCGAAGTCAGGCATTATTTTAATGACGATTGGAAGATAACCGGCATTGCGGATTACCGCCGCGACCATGCCTTTAGGGAATATTCCGCCCTAAGCAGCACCCCTTCCTGGCAAAACAGCAGCGGCACTATTTGGAGCAGCGGCAGCCGCCGCGCCGACAACAAAACCAAGCAATGGACGGTGCAGGCCAACCTGACAGGCAAATTTGACGCATTCGGCCGCCGCCACGATGTGTTTGCCACCTATAGCAGCAACAGCCGCCATACCGATTCCGACACCATGCAGCATTGGGATTTGCGCCTGGATCCCGACAGTTGGAACAACCGTTGGTGTGCATCGCAGGGCTGGCCGCACTGGTGCGATCCCGACTTAACCCACGACTTCCCCCTCCATCCCTTTGACGGCTCGCTGATACCGCACCGCGATTGGGGCGAACTTGCCGAACTCGACTACCGTTTCAACCCCATTCACCGCCATATGGTTGAAAAAACCCGCTCCCGGGCCCTGAGTGCCGGCATACGCTTCAATGCCGCCGAACGCCTGCATATTTTGGGCGGCATACGCTATACGCGCTGGCGTTATACGCAAAACACGACCGATATTTTGAACCCCGGCCGACCGGTCGAGTTGGAAAGTTTGGCGCGCGGCACTTCGCGCAACCGCGCCGTACCCTATCTGGGCCTTACTTGGGACATCACCCCCCGCAGCAGCCTGTACGGCAGTTATACGTCCATCTTCAAGCCGCAACCGGGCTACAACGATGCCGCAGGAGGCAGTTTGCCGCCCCTTACCGGCACCAATCTGGAGCTGGGCTGGAAGGGCGCATGGCGGGGAAACCGTTTGAATACGGCAGTCGCCCTGTTCCGCACAGACCAGCGCAACCGTGCCGTTTATGCGGGCGAGGATGATGACGGACGCGGTTTTTACGCCAATACGGGCCATGTGGTCAGCCGGGGGCTGGATGCCGAAATCTCCGGCCATTTGACCGATAATTGGCAGTTGTTTGCCGGTTATACCTACAACGCCGGCAAATACCGCAATAATGAAGACGGCAATTTGTCGGGCGACACATTCAGCCAGCATACCCCGCGCCATATCCTGAGGCTCTATACCCAATACCGCCTGCCCGTGTCGGGCGGCAAGTGGCGCGTGGGTGCGGGCATGAGCGCACAAAGCCGCACCGGCGATATGTACGGCCAGCCCCACCTGCGCCAGGGCGGCTATACGCTGTGGCATGCGGATTTGCAATTCAGCCCCGACAAACACACCAAAATCAGCCTTATCGGCAATAATCTGTCAGACAAACGTTATTTTGAAAATAATGCCAACCGCAATAACGGCGGCTATAATTTTTACGGTATGCCGCGCAATTTGGTTGTCAGGTTCAGTTGGCGGATTTGACCAAACCAGACACGGCAAGGCCGCCTGAAAAAACCGCAAACCGGTTTTCAGACGGCCTTTTTTTCGATTTTCGGCCTAATCGCCCAACAGGGCGACCAACACCGCCTTGATGGTGTGCATACGGTTTTCCGCCTGGTCGAACACTATGCTGGACGCGCCTTCGAACACCTCTTCGGTTACTTCCACACCGTCCAGGCCGAAGGTGTGGTAAATCCATTCGCCTACTTTGGTTTCGCGGTTATGGAAGGCGGGCAGGCAGTGCATGAATTTTGCCTGCGGATTGCCGGTTGCGGCCATGAGTTCGGCCGTTACGCGGTAGTCGCGCAACAGGCCTATACGTTCCTGCCACACCTCTGTCGGTTCGCCCATGCTCACCCACACATCCGTATGGACGAAGTCCACCCCCCGGACAGCCTCTTCGGGGTCTTCGGTCAGCAGCAGGCGCGCGCCGCTGGTTCGGGCGGCCTCGCGGGCCTGTGCCAGTACGTTTTCGGACGGCCACAAAGCCTTGGGCGCGCCTATACGCACATCCATACCCATCAGCGCACCCGCCTCCAAAAGCGAATTGCCCATATTGCAGCGCGCGTCGCCGACATAGGCATAAGCGGTCTGCTGCAGGCTTTTGCCGCCGTGTTCGCGCATAGTCATAAGGTCGGCCAGCATCTGCGTGGGGTGGGATTCGTCCGTCAGGCCGTTGAACACCGGCACGCCCGCATAACGCGCCAACTCTTCCACCACCTCCTGCCCGAATCCCCGGTATTCTATGCCGTCAAACATCCTGCCCAACACGCGGGCGGTATCCTTGATACTTTCCTTATGGCCGATTTGGCTGCCGCCCGGCTCGAGGTAGGTTACCCCCGCCCCCTGGTCGCGGGCGGCCACTTCAAAGGCGCAACGGGTGCGGGTGGAACTTTTTTCAAAAATCAGGGCGATATTTTTACCGCGCAGATATTGGACTTCGCGGCCCGACTTTTTGGCGGTTTTGAGTTTGGCCGCCAAATCGAGCAGCCCGCCAACCTCCTCGGCCGAATAATCGGACAGTTTCAAAAAATGTTTTTGCCGTATGGCCATTGCATTTCCTCCTTACCATGTACCCGGGCGGATTCTGCCCTGAAACGGCGGGGCAAAAATGAATTTTAAACCGAGACCGCACAACCCCGCCTTGTTTTTCGTCAAAGACAGAACCCACCCTTCAAACGGCATCGGGATTGAACGGTATAGGGTCGGGAATCTTGTTCAAATCGTAAACATCAAAGTCGATAATCCGCTCCTTTTCGTTCCATCTCAATTTGCGCGCAGGGGAAGAATATTCCGCCAAAACCTTATCCAAGGCTGCATGGCGGCTTGCGGCGGGCAGGCGGTATAAGGCCAGTGCCGCATTGAAGGCGCGCTGCTGCATGGCCGTGTCTTGCAGGCGGTAAACATAGTTGTTGAAATAAGGGAGGGCGACTTCCGCCGTCATACAGCCCACACTGTTGCCCAAACACGCCCATTTTCCGGCAAACGTTTTTTCGGACGGCTGCGGCTGCCACTGCGTTTTTTGGTCGTTTTTCAGAACGGCCGCAGATTCGGCTTTGCAAAAGGCGGCATAATGCGGCGCGGGCATGGACAAACTGTGCGCCGCATCAAAGCGCGGCATAAGCAACAACGCCCAATCGGCGGCATCGCTTTGCCCTTTGCCCAAAGCCTTCAGTTCCCGCCATTCCGCCATCCGCATCATGGGTATCCCTTCCCCTTCCAATTTGCGGTACATATTGGCATACAGGTGGAATTCATCCTGCATGGCCAGGCACAGACTTTGTTCTTCGGTTTGCAGAACATCAAACATCCCGCCGCATTCGGCAGGCAGGCGGTTTGCCCATTCGGGTTTTTCATACAGCATTTGCGCCGCCAGGCCGGTGTTGCGGCGGATGACGGCATTGCCTATCATGGGAAAAATCAGGCCGGGGCGGCCGGTCAATAGGGTGCGGCCGGTTTTAATGTTGCGGCAGACCCGCCGCCAGGCTTGGCCTTCCCTGCCGTCCGCCCAATCCAGCGCGGCAAGGCCATGGCTGCGGACGATCCATTGAAAATACGGCATCCTCATTCTTTCCAAATCTTCTTCATTGTTCGGCCAGTCGCGCGGGGCGAAGGTGTCGTAATCGGCCAGTTTGTCCACATTGGCCAAGAATGCGGCGTGTTTTTCCGTTTGGTCGCGGTATTTGGGCAGGTCGGCGCGGATTTCGGCCAGGTATTCTGCCGCCGTGCCGGTGAAGGTCAGGATATTTTCATCGGGCAGCGGCAGGTATCTGCCTGCCAATTCGCTATAGCGCGCGAAAGTGTCGGGGTTGTATTTGAGCACTTCGCCGAAGCGGCGCATCAATTCGGCGCGTTCTGCATCGTCTGTTGTGCGGTATTTCAGCAGCCACAGTGCGTCCATACCGTTCTTGACGGACGGCGGCGGCGCGGGCGGCGCGGCCAGCAAAGCCAAATCGCCTTGCACGGCGCGGATTTCGCGCTGTTTCAACCATTCGGGTACGGCATACAGGGCGGCGGCGGCGGCCAGTATCAGGGCGGCGGTTGCACCAAGCAGGTATTTAAGCAGACGTTTCATCAAAATTTCCTTAATGGTTGAAACCCCGCCCTTCAGGGCGGTAGGATTCGGGTTGGTTTGGGAGGGGCGTAACCCCTTCCGAATCAGAGCAACACACAGGGCTGCGCCTTATGTGCGGCTCTGTGTGTTGAAACATTATATTTCCTAATGATGAACAAAAATCAGGACAAGGCGACTAAGCCGCCTTGTCTCATTTTTATTTTAATCCACTATATTATGTATGTTTTTGGGAATGGAGACGGCGTATTCGGCCAATATTTCGCGCAACGCGTCCAAGCCTTCGCCCGTTTTAACCGAAATATTGGCTGCCGCCGCCCTGCCCTGCGTATCGCGCAGGATGCCGTAACGGCGTTCTTGGGGCGGCAGCAGGTCGGTTTTGTTGTACAGCACGATTTGCGGCACGTCGCCCGCG
>JAUMUU010000121.1 GCA_030530545.1 Neisseria sp.
CCGAATACGGCATGCTGCCCGCGTCCACCGCCACACGGATGCGGCGCGAGGCGGCGGCCGGCAAGCAGGGCGGGCGCACGCAGGAAATCCAACGCCTGATCGGCCGCTCCTTACGCGCGGCGGCAGACATGGCCAAACTGGGCGAAAGGCAGATACTGATAGACTGCGACGTGATACAGGCAGACGGCGGCACGCGCACCGCATCGATAACGGGTGCGTATGTCGCACTGGCACTGGCGGTGAAAAAACTGCTGATCGACGGCCTGGTTGCCGAAAACCCGCTGACCGGCAGCGTTGCCGCCGTATCGGTAGGCATAGTAAACGGCGTACCGCTGCTGGATTTGGACTACCCCGAAGATTCCGGCTGCGACAGCGACATCAACATCGTCATGAACGGCGAAGGCAAAATCATAGAAATCCAAGGCACGGCCGAGGGCGCGCCGTTTGACATTGACGAACTGGCCAAACTCATATCGCTGGCGAAAAAAGGCATAGGGCAATTATTGCGGCTGCAAAGGGAGGCTTGGGCCGACTGAGCACCACATGATGCGGAAAACCGTCTGAAACCAAACACACGGCTTCCAGACGGTTATCGGCATATCGCCCCCGGCGGGACGGCCTTTACGGATGTGCCAACCGTAGGGCGAACTCGTCCGCCGCCTGCGCCAGCGCGGCCGAGAGCGCGGGGTCGAAGGCGGAATGGCCGGCCTGGACCATCCGCAAATCCGCCTGCGGCAACGCCTGCTTCAAATCCCACGCACTGCGGGTCGGGGTACAGAGGTCGTAGCGGCCCTGCACAATAATGGTAGGGATATGGCGGATTTTATGGGCATTGGCCAAAATCGCCTTATCGCCCTGCAGCCAGCCCTGATGGACGAAATAATGGTTTTCCAACCGCGCGATGGCCAAAGATGCCTGCGCGTCCTCGTCCACAGGCTTGGGTTCGAACTGAATCAGCCAGCTTTCCCAATCCGCCCAGGCCTTGGCGGCGGCCAGGCAGACGGCGGGGTCGGGCGAATTGAGCAGCCCGTAATAAGCCTGCACCAGCGCACCGTGTTGCTCCGGTGGCACGGCGGCCAGATAACGCCGCCATTGCTCGGGATAAACCATACTTACGCCGCCATCCTCGTTCAGCCAGTCGATTTCAAATTGGCGGCAGAGGAAGATGCCGCGCAAAACCAGCCCGCGCACACGTTCCGGATGGGTCTCGGCATAGGCCAGCGACAAAGTGCTGCCCCAAGAACCGCCAAACACCAGCCAACTTCCTATGCCCAGCATCTCGCGCACTTTTTCAATATCGGCCACCAAATCCCAAGTCGTATTTTCGCGGGTTTCCGCATAAGGCAGCGAACGGCCGCAGCCGCGTTGGTCCATAATCACAATGCGGTATTTTTCGGGGTCGAAAAAACCCCGGCAGGCGGGCGACGCACCCGCGCCGGGGCCGCCGTGCAAAAAAATGACGGGGATGCCGGACGGATTGCCGCCCTCTTCCCAATAAACCTGATGAATGGCGGATACCTGCAGCAGGCCGCTGCGGACGGGTTCACGAATCGGATACATATTTTCTTCCTCCATAAATGCAAACTTCCAAAGCCCGACTCATTATAACCGAAACGACCATCACCCCACACAAGGCCGCATCACAAACAACGCGGACTCTCAAAACGCCGCATCCTGCCGCTGAACGGGTCGCGGAACTCCAGCGACTTGGCCAACAACTGCAAAGGCCGGCCGTAATCGGGCGGGCCGTCGGGCAAGGCTTCCGGATACAGCGGGTCATTGAGCAGCGGCATACCCAGCGCAGCCATATGAACGCGCAACTGATGCTTCTTGCCCGTTTCCGGCAACAGGCGGTAGAGGCTGTGCGCCCCCCGGTTTTCCAGCAACTCGACAACCGTGTGCGCGTTGGCAGGACCCTCCGCCTCACACATCAGATAAAAAACCCCGCTGCGTATCAGCCGCGAACGGACGGACAGCGGGTAGGCCAAATCGGAACGGGTGGGGGCGAGGGCGAGATAAGTTTTCCTAACCGCCCGCCGTTCGAACAAACCCTGATAAGCAGCACGGGCCTGCGGGCGGCAGGTAAACAACACCACCCCGGCGGTATCCTTATCCAAACGGTGCACGGGCGCAAGCTCCCCCGTATCCAAATGCTGCAGGCCGGGATGCAGGCGCAGGCGGGTCAGCAAAGTTTCGCGCAAAAAACGCCCGCCCGGCACAACCGGCAGGAAATGCGGCTTGTCCACGGCAATCAAATCATCGTCCGCATACAAAACCCGTTCGCGAAACGGAACCGGTATTTCATCCCGGGTTATGGCCTCGCGGTAATAATAAACCGTTTCGCCCGCGCGAAAAGGCGCATCGGGCGGCAGCGGGCTGCCGTCGCCCGCCACGACGAACCCCCCGTCCAAACGCTGCAGCCAGATAAGGCGCGGCACAAAGGGGAAGCGGCGGCAAAGAAAGTCCAACAAAGGCGTGCCGTTCAAACTCTTATCGCAAGGCAGGTGAAGATAACTGGGCTTGATACCGTCAATCATGGGCAAAGGTGAGGGCATAAGGTTTCCTAGGGGAAAGGACAATTCGGCAATGGCGGCGTTTCGTCCTACAAAACACCGTCTTTTACATTATAGTGAATTAACAAAAACCAGTACGGCGTTGCCTAGCCTTGCAGTTTTAATTCACTATAAAAATCCCGGCGCGTGCCAAATAATCCTTCCATCCTGGGGTGGGGTCTTGCGGACGGCGCGGGGCGGCCTGCCCGCCGTTTGTGGCGAAGCCGCCGTTTCGGCTATAGAATGGCCGTTTTTTTGGAGGCACAAATGGCAAAACACATATTCGTACTCTATACCGGCGGCACTATAGGCATGAGGCAGGACGAAGTCGGGCTGTTGCACCCCCATGCCGCCCTGGCTGGGGAGGCACTGCCGCATACGGACGGCCTAAAGTTTGATTGGCATATCTGTTCGCCCCTGATAGATTCTTCCGCCCTGACACCGGGGCATTGGCGCGACTGGCTGGCCATACTCGCCGAAAAAATCCCGCGTTATGACGGAATATTAATCCTGCACGGCACAGACACACTGGCCTACACCGCCAACATTTTGGCCCTGGCCCTGCACGGCTTGGACAAGCCCGTAATACTGACGGGCTCGCAACTGCCCTTTGGTGCGCCAAACAGCGATGCCCCGCACAATCTTGCCACGGCGGCGACGGCTTTCCCGCTCAATATCCCCGAGGTGCAGATAGCCTTTGACGGCTGCCTGTTCCCCGCCGTAGGCAGCAGCAAAGTCAGCACCGAAACGGCGGCCGGTTTTGCCAACCCGCATTTCGGGATTCTGAACCAATGGTCGGCCCAACAGGGCTGGCGGCATAAGGCGCGGCCGCAGCAGCAGGCGGCGGGGGCATTCGGCACGGCCCACCTCGACCCCTGTGCCAAAGTCGCCTGCCACACCCTGATACCCGGCCATTCGGTGCGCCTGCTGGCCGAAAGCCTGCGCCGCCACGATGCAGACGCAGTGGTTTTATGCAGTTATGGCCACGGCAACACCCCCGATGATGCGGATTTTATTGCCGCCGCCAACGCCTATACCGCCAACGGCGGCCTGCTGCTCAACATCAGCCAAGTGCAAAAAGGACGCGCGGCCGCAGTCTATGCCCAGGGCGGCGCGCTCAGGCGGGCGGGCGCGGTATCGGGCGGCAAATGCAACCTGGAAACCGCCGCCGCCCTGCTGACACTGGCGGTATCGGCCGGGTGGGATGCCGAACGCCTTAGGATGGCCTTGCACGATTTGCATTTGACCGATTAAACAGCCGGGCAATAATGCCGCCGGCCGGCAACAGCCCGTCGCGGCCGAGGCGGCAGGGCTGTTCCCCTTCCCCCGGGTTTAAAGCAGGCCGTATTTTTCCAACAAGGCCCGCGCGCCCGCGCCGACCAGCCTGTAGGTTTCGTCAAAATCGCCCGTGTGCCACGGATCCGGAACTTTGGTGTACCCGCTGTCCCCTATCAGGTCCGTCAGCTTGAAAATCTGCCCGGGACGGCGGCCGAAACGCCTTTCTACCTCGGCCAAATTATCATCATCCATTACAACGATGCAGTCATAATAAGCCGCATCTTCGTCCCTTAGGCGGCGGCTGGAAAAACCGGCCGTGCCTATGCCGTGCCGCCGCAGCACGTCCGCCGTACCGCGATGCATATCCTCGCCGTCATGCCAGCCCGAAGTACCCGCGCTGGCGGTTTCGATACGGTGTGCGATTCCGCGTTCGGCGGCGGTATGGCGCAAGACGAATTCGGCCATGGGCGAGCGGCAGATATTGCCCAGGCAGACAAACAAAATGCGGACGGGACGGGCGGCGGTCATGCGTTTCCGCCTTCACCGAACAAAGGATTGTGGCCGTCTGAAGACAAGGCGGCGGCATAATCAGGCAGCTCCCGCCCCTCGGCCAGCGGTTCGTGCAGCAGGCGGATATTCTCCACACGGCACTCGGCCATCAAATCAAGAAAATCCTGCTGAATGATTTCAATATTGTCCATGGGCGAGAGAGGCCAGGCGAATACTTGGGGCTGCAATTCGTATTGGCTTTCCGCAGCATTGAAGCCGAACAACAGCCGTCCCCCTTCCTGGGCCGCCATCACCACGCCCACGCGCGGGCTTTGCAGGCGTATGGCGCGTATGGCGTTGGCGGCAAACACCTCCAAGGCCATACGCAGGCGCATATGTCCGGCACGGGTCAGCGCCTTGACGGGGGGTTCTGGCGGCAGGGGGTTGGCAAACAGGGTTACGCCCTTGGTTGCCAAAGCCTCATGCCAAACCTGCATCAGCGGCAGGCCGGCATCCTGCAGGTTTTTGCCCAAAGCGGCCGCCAGCCCCTTATCGCCGTAACCCAAGGCGAAAACCGTGCTGACCGACTGGTCGGGCGGCAGGGGCAGGGTTTCGGCGGCAGGCAGGCTTTGGGCGAATTCGGCGGCGGCCCGGGTAT
Organism: Neisseria sp.; assembly: GCA_030530545.1. GTDB lineage: Bacteria > Pseudomonadota > Gammaproteobacteria > Burkholderiales > Neisseriaceae > Neisseria. Next base: position 4,978 of record JAUMUU010000121.1, read on the forward strand.
TCTGTTTGGCCTGAAACCACTGTCCGGCATTGACGGCGGACAGGGCGGAGGCAGGCAAGAGGCGGGGCAGCCAGACGGCGTTCGCCAAAGGCCGCGTGTGCGGATAATTGGCCAGGCAGGCCGAAAGTTCCAATACGGGCGCGGCAGCGGGCAGGGCGGAGGCCTGTTTGCATCCGGCCACCAAAACCGCAGGCAGGGCAAACCATTGTACTTCCTCATCGGTTTTGGCCTGCAATACATCGTTCAGGCCGTCCATCAGGGCGGTATAGGCCGCCACGCCCGGCGTCATGCTCAAGGCCACGGAAAGGTTGAGGTAGTGGTTTTGCGACAACATGCCGTAAATCTGCGCGCGCAGGGCTTCGGCCGCCAGCTTGGCCTGTGCGCCGCTTCCTTGGGCGGCCTGT
>JAUMUU010000010.1:0-26235 GCA_030530545.1 Neisseria sp.
GCCGACATTCTGCTTGTAAGGCAGACGCTCTACCAACTGAGCTAATCACCCGAAACGAAGCGTGTATTAAATCAAAAAACCGCCAAAACGGCAAGGATTTTTTACTTCGCCCAAGATAAATGTTTCTTTATATTGATTTAAATATAAAAATCGTAATTTGTGTCGTCATAAAGGTTCTGGTTCATCTCGGCCGCCGGCTTCACTTGTTTTTTGTTCCCCGCCACGCGGGCAGGTACGCCGACTACCGTGCTGTGCGCCGGAACATCGGCAACCACCACGCTGCCCGCCCCTATTTTGGCGCACCGGCCAACCCGGATGTTGCCCAATACAGACGCGTTTGCGCCTATCATCACGCCGTCGCCGATTTTGGGATGGCGGTCGCCCGATTCTTTGCCCGAACCGCCCAAGGTAACGCCGTGCAGGATGGATATGTCGTCGCCCAATACCGCCGTCTCGCCTATCACCACGCCCGTGCCGTGGTCTATCATGATGCCCCGCCCGAAACGGGCCGCCGGGTGTACGTCCACGCCGAATACTTCGGAGGCGCGGTTTTGTAAAAAATAGGCCAAAGTCTTGCGACCCTCCCCCCAAAGGCAATGGTTGATGCGGTGCGCCTGTATGGCGTGAAAGCCTTTGAAGTATAAAAGCGGCAGGCAGTATTGGTCGCAGGCCGGATCGCGCTCGTAGTAGGCTATGATGTCGGCCCGGATGGCCGCGCCGATTTCGGGCTGTTTGGCCAAGGCGTGCAGGTAAAGTTCGTACAGGGTGCGCGCATCCATGGTCGGGCTGGCCAGCTTGCTGGACAGGTGAAAGGCCAATACGCGCTCCAGGCTGTCGTGGCGCAATACGGTCATGTGCAGGAAACTGGCCAGCATGGGCTCTTCGGCAGCAGACAAAACGGCTTCCGCGCGTATGGTCTGCCACAGGTCGAAAGTCAGGTGTTGCATTTTTCAGGCGGCTTTTGTTTGTCGGTAGGGTCGGGGATTGTAACGCAGAAAGGCCGCCTGAAGTTTCAGACGGCCCATTTGCGTAAAAACCCTATTGTTGCGCCGCATCATCCGGCCTGGTTTCGGCTTCCGATTCGGACGAATCTGCGCTATGGCGTTTCAGCCCCCCGCCCAAAGCCTTGTACAAATCGGCCATATTTTCCAAACGGGTCAGGCGGTTGGCCAACAGGGCGGTATCGGCGGAATAACTGCTCCTTTCCGCATCGAGCAAATCCAGCGCGCTGGACACCCCCTGTTTGTAGCGCAGGTTGGTCAGGCGCAGGGCTTCGGCATAGGCCTTGCGCTGTTGCTCCGTGGCGGCATAACTTTTCTCCAACTGTTCGCGCGCCACCAAGGCATTGGAAACATCCTGAAACGCACTTTGCACGGCGGCTTCATAATTGACCACCTGGATCTGCTGGCGGATTTTTGCCGCGTCCAAACTTGCCTTCAAATTACCCCAAGTAAAAATGGGGATACTGATGGAGGGCGCAAACGACCAAGTACCGTTGCCGCCTTTGAACAGCCTGTTCAACTCGGTCGAACCCGTGCCTATGCTGGTAGTCAGGCTGATGCTGGGGAAAAAGGCCGCGCGTGCCGCACCGATATTGGCATTGGCCTGTTTCAGATTATATTCGGCGGCGCGTATGTCGGGGCGGTTGAGCAGCACATCCGAGGTCAGGCCGGCGGGCAGGCGGTCGATTTTAAACTGCTTGTCCAGCGGCAGGCCTTCGGGCAAATCATCGGGAACGGGCTGGTTGAGCAGCACGGCCAAGGCATTGCGCGCCTGTTCGCGCGTCTGCACCGCGCTTTCATAATCGGCCTTGGCCGTGGCAATCAAAGCCTCCTGCTGGCGCAGGTCCAGTGCCGACAACACCCCGGCGCGGAATTTCAAACTGCTTAGCGAATACGTCTTCTCGCGGGTTTTCAACACACTTTGCGCCAGCTTCATAGACTCTTCGGCATAACGCTCGTTGAAATAAGCCTTGGCCACAGTGGCAATCAGCGACAAATGCGTGGAATCGCGGGTAGCCGCACTGTTGAAATAACTTTGCAGGGCGGCGTCGGCCGTACTGCGCGCCTTGCCGAACAAATCCAGCTCATAGCCCGTAATACCCAGACCCACACTGTAACTTTCACTGATACGCGAACCCGCCCCGCCCAAGTCGGCGGCGGTACGCTGGCGCGTACCCGTGCCGCTGCCCGATATGGTGGGGAACAGCGCGGCGCGGCTGATGCGGTACTGCTCGCGCACCTCTTCCGCGTTCAGCGCGGCGGCGCGAAGGTCGGTATTCCTTTCCAGCGCGATTTCAATCAAACGGTGCAGGCGCGGGTCGGCAAAATAATCCTGCCAACCCAGCGAAGCGGCCTGAATACCGTTTTGCGCCGTATCAAACTTAAAAGTATCGGGAACGGCCACTTGGGGCTGTTCGTATTTGGGCGCGAGGGTACAGCCGCCCAGCAACAAACCGGCCAACGCAAGAGCCAAAGGTTTCAAAGGAGTATACATAATCTGTCCTCAGTGCCGCCGGCGGTTGCGCGCAACATCCGCACCAACCGCCGGACACACATTTAATGACGGCCTATTTCCTTAAAGGAGGCGGCGGGGGCTGCTTTATCCAAAGTCGGCGTTTGCGGTGCGGGCGGCTGTTTGCCTTTGAACAACCTGCGTATCAGCACAAAGAACAAAGGCACGAGGAACACAGACAGCATAGTGCCTATCAGCATCCCCCACAGCACGGTCGTGCCTATCGCCCTTTGGCTGGCCGAACTTGCGCCCGAGGCGAAATACAGCGGCACCACGCCCAAAATAAAGGCGAAGGAAGTCATCAAAATGGGGCGGAAACGCTGATGCACCGCCTGCAGCGTGGCTTTCACCAACTCCATGCCCTCTTCTTGCAAATCCTTGGCCACCTCGATAATCAAAATCGCATTTTTCGCACTCAACCCGATTACCGTAATCAGGCCGACCTGGAAATAAATGTCGTTCATATACTGCGGCGCGGCACCGAACAGGCCCAAAAAGCTGTTGCGGCCGACCACGCCCAACACCACGCCCAACAGGCCCAGCGGCACGACCAAAATCACGGCAAACGGAATAGACCAGCTTTCATACAGCGCGGCCAGTACCAAAAACACCGCCAAAATGGCAAAGCCGTACAAAATAATGGTTTGCGAACTGCCCTTGGCCTGTTCGCGTGACTGGCCCGCCCATTCCAAACTATAGCCGTCCATCGCGTCCACCAGCCTCTGCACCTCGGCCATGGCCTCGCCCGACGACACGCCGTTGCCGGCCACCGCACTGATTTGCATGGAGGGATAACCGTTGAAGCGCACACTCTGCTCCATGCCTTCCTGCCAAGACGCGCTGGCTATGCTGGACAGCGGTACGGCCGTGCCGCTGCTGTTGGGCACGGTCAGCGCGAGGATGTCATCGGCCTGCATACGGTTGGGCGCATCGGCCTGCACAATCACGCGCTGCAGCCGGCCCTTGTTGGGAAAATCATTGACATACGAAGAACCCAAGGCCGAAGCCAACACCGTGTTGATGCTGGAAAATTCTATGCCCTGCGCGGCGGCCGCATCGCGGTCGATTTCGATTTTAAGCTGGGGCGCGTCCTCCAAACCCGAGGCGCGTACGTCCTGCGCGCTGAATTTGGGGTTTTGGCGCATGGCGGCAATCAGCTCGTTGCGCTTGGCCAACAGGGCCGCATGGCCGCTGTTGTTGCGGTCTTGCAGATAAAACTCCAAGCCCGAACTCGTACCCAGTTCCATAATGGCCGGCGGGTTGATGGCCAGGGCGTAACCGTCCTTTACCGAACCCATCAGCGCACCGGTAATCTTGCCCGATACCGCTGCGGCCTGGTTTTCGGGGTTGGGGCGGGTAGACCAGTCTTTCAGCGTGATAAAGCCGAAGCCCATGTTCTGCCCCGAACCGGAGAAGCTAAAGCCCGACACGCCCAAGAAGGTTTCCACCTCGGGCATACCGGTAATCACCTCGTTGGCAAGCGCCATGGTGGCATCCGTGCGCTCCTTGGTCGCGCCCGAAGGTAATTGCATCATCATCATCAGGCTGCCTTGGTCCTCATCGGGCAAAAACGAACCCGGGATGCGGATAAACAGCACGGCGGCGGCGGCAATCAGCGCCACATAAACCGCAAACATGCGGAAAGACTTGGACAATACCTTGGCCACCCAGCCCTCATAGCCGTTCGTACCCTTGGTAAACATGCGGTTGAACCAGCCGAAAAAGCCTTTTTTCTCCTCGTGATGGCCCTTGGGTATGGGCTTGAGCAGCGTGCCGCACAGCGCGGGCGTGAGCGACAGGGCGAAAAAGGCCGAAAAGGCGATGGCTATGGCCATGGTTACGGCAAACTGGTAATAAATCTTACCCGTCGCGCCCGTGAACATGGCCAGCGGCACAAACACCGAAATCAACACGGCGGTAATGCCGACAACCGCGCCGGTAATCTGACCCATGGCCTTTTTGGTCGCCTCCAGCGGCGGCAGTCCTTCCGACACCATGATGCGTTCCACGTTTTCCACCACTACGATGGCATCGTCCACCACAATACCGATGACCAGCACCATGGCGAACATGGTCAGCACATTGATGGACATGCCGAGATAATAGATACCGGCAAACGCGCCCAACAGGGAAATCGGTACGACTATGGTCGGAATCAGGGTGTAGCGGAAGTTCTGCAAAAACACGAACATCACGATGAACACCAGCCCCACGGCCTCAAACAGGGTATGTACGACTTTTGTGATGGAGATGGAGACGAATTTGGACGTGTCGTAAGGCGCGGTCCATTTCATGTCGCCGGGGAAGAACTTTTGCAGCTGTTCCATTTTGGCGCGCACCGCCGTGGCGGTGGCCATGGCGTTACCCTTGTTGGACAGCATGACGGCCATGCCCACCGAGGGTTTGCCGTTCAGGCGGGTGGACGTACTGTACTCCTGTTCGCCCAATTCTATGCGGGCGACATCTTTTAAATAGACGTTCGCGCCGTTGGTTTGGGAGCGCAGGATGATGTTGCCGAAAGCCTCGGGCGAACTGAGCTGGCCCTCCGCCGTTACCGTGGCGGTGATGGTTTGGTTGGGCGTGCTGGGCAGCGCGCCTATAGAACCGGCGGAAATCTGCGCGTTCTGGCCGCTGATGGCGGTGGACACATCGGAAAAGGACAGGTTGTAGTTTTGCAGCTTTTTCGGGTCCACCCAAATCCTCATCGCCCGCTGCGAACCGAACAGCCTGGCCGAACCCACGCCGTCTATGCGCTGGATTTCGGGTTTGATGTTGCGTTCCACATAGTCAGCGATTTCGGCCGTGTCCATGGTTTCCGAGGTCATCATCAGCACCATCAGGAAGTTGGAGCGCGATTTGGATACGGTAACGCCGTTTTGCTGCACGTTGGACGGCAGTGTGGACAAAACTTCGGAAAGTTTGTTCTGCACTTCCACCTGCGCCATGTCTTCATCGGTTTCGGGCGTGAAGGTGAGGCTGACCGTGCCGCTGCCGCTGCTGTCCGCGCTGGTGGACATGTAGTCCAGCCCTTCCACGCCGTTCATGTTGCGTTCTATGACGGAAAGTACGCTGTCTTCCATCACCTGCGCCGACGCGCCGGAATAGGTGGCGGTCAGGGTGATGGTGGGCGCGCCCACGGAGGGGTATTGCGACACGGGCAGTTTTTGGATGGCCAATATGCCGGCCAAGATGACGAATATTGCGATTACCCACGCAAATATGGGGCGGTCGATAAAAAACTTAGCCATTATGCTTCCTTATTCAGCCGCCTGCGAGGCTTGGGTTTCGGAAGCGGCCTTACCGTCTCCCGCTGCCGGGGCGGAAGCAGCCGTTACGCCCGAGGCCGGGGTTGCCGCCGCTGCGGGGGCTGCCGCCGCGCTGTTGCCTGCAGGCGGTGTCCATTCTTTTGGGGTTACGGTTTTGGACTGGCTCATGCCGGCTATGGACGTGCCTTCGACTATGACTTTGTCGCCCGCCTTCAAGCCCTCGGTGATAATCCAGTTGCTGCCCTGTTGCCCGGCAACGTGAACCGTGCGCGATTCCATGCCGCCTTGGGCATTGACTATGAGCAGGGTGTCTTGATTGCCGCGCGTTACCGCCTGTTGCGGCACGACAAAGGCGTTTTTCACTTCGGATTGCGCCATTACGGCACGCACATACAGGTTGGGCAAAAGGATGTTGTCGGGGTTGGGCACGCCCACGCGCAGGGTTACCTGGCCGGTGCTTTCATTGACGGTGGGGTCGGCAAACATCAAATAGCCCTTATGTTGGTATTCGCTGCCGTCTTCCAGTTTGATGCTCACTTCCACGCGGCCGTTTACGGCCTGCAGTTTGCCGTCGGCTATCTGCTGGCGCAGTTTCATGATTTCGTTGGCCGACTGGGTGATGTTCAGGTACATGGGGTCGGTCTGTTTGATGTTGGCCAAAACGGTGCTGTCGTTGGCACTCACCAGTGCGCCCTCGGATACGTTGGACTGGCCTATAAAGCCGGAAATCGGCGCGGTGATGCGCGAGTAGTTTACGTTGATTTGCGCCGAACGGATGGAGGCGCGTGCGGATTTCACGGAGGCCTCCGCCGAACGTTTGGAGGTAACGGCCGCATCGTATTCCTGTTTGCTGATGGCTTCGGCCGCCACCAGGGGTTTGTAGCGCGCCAAGTCGGCGTTGGCCTTGGCCAGCGTGGCCTCGGCCGATGCCAGTTGGGCGCGCGCGCTCTCCAGTGTGGCCGCGTAGATCGCGTCGTCCAGCTGGTAGAGGGGCTGCCCGGCACGCACATAGCTGCCTTCTTCAAACAAACGCCGTTTGATGATGCCGCCGACCTGGGGGCGGACATCTACGGAGCGGAAGGCCTCCAGGCGGCCGGGCAGTTCTACATTCACCGCCACGTCCTGAGGCTGCACGGTAACTACGCCGACCACCGGGGCGGGCGCGGCCTGCTGCTGCCCCTGCACCTCACCCGCCCCGTCTTTGTTGCCGCACGCACCCAGCGCCAATACGGCGGCGACCAGCAGTGCCGGTTTCCAGATGCCGCTGCGGGAAGAATAATGTGTCATATCGTTTCCTATTCCGGTTGAACCCTAATCCAATCAGGCCGTCTGAAAATCGCAAATCGCGCTCCAACGGCCCAAACATACCTAAACATACATAGCCGCGGCATTATACATACACACTTGAATGTAATAAAGCGAAAACCTATAATGCCGCCCCGCCTCCGGCCAAAAACACAACACGCCGCCCCCGGGGCCGCGACCTACCGAAAACGGACGATATGCGAAAGACCAAAGCCCAAGCCCAAAAGACGCGCGAACAACTGCTGCAGTCCGCGCTGGACACCTTTTACGAACACGGCGTCGCCCGCACCTCGCTGCAGGCCATAGCCCGCAACGCGGGGGTAACGCGCGGCGCGCTTTATTGGCACTTCAAAAACAAAGAAGACTTATTTGACGCACTGTTTTTGCGGAAATTCGAAGAAAGCGGGCAGTCTTTTGCCGAAGCAATAGAAAAGGCCGACACCCAGGGCCTGCGCCAACTGTTGTTTACCCTGTTCGAACACATCACCCATGACGAAAACCACCGCAAACTCACCATCATCATGGGGCGCAAATGCGAATACACCGAAGAGAACCGCGCCGTCCTTGCCGTCCAGCAAAAATACATAGACATCTGGACGCAGCGCATCCGCCACATCCTCACCCTGTGCGCCTCCAAGGGCGAACTGCCGCCCGAACTGGACATAAACCTGGCCTCCGACTACCTGTATGTCGTCATATCCGGACTGATAGACACCTGGCTGAACCAACAATCGGACGGTTTCGGCAACGCAGGCCGCCCCATACTGAACGCCCCCCTATTCCCCCTGCTCAACGCCGCCCTGTTCACCCTGCAGCACGCCCCCGATTTGCGGAAACCCGCCCCAAAACCGTAAAATCCGTTTTTTTCCATCCCAAGCCCATGTTTCAACACACAGGGCCGCACATAAGGCGCAGCCCCGTGTGCCGCCCTGATTCGGCAGGGGTTACACCCCTCCCAAACCAACCCAAATCCTACCGCCCCAAAGGGCGGGGTTTCAAACATTAAGGAAATTTTGATGAACGAAACCGCCCGCATCATTGCCAGTTACGGCCTGCGATACACCGTGCGCACCGGGGCCGGGCAAACCTACGACGCCACCGCCCGCAAAAAACGCGTGGATTTCGCCTGCGGCGATTTCGTCCATATCCGGATTCAAAATTCCGAACAGGCCGTCATTACCGACCACCTGCCGCGCAAAAGCCTGCTTTACCGGCAAGATGCGCGGCGCACCAAACTCATAGCCGCCAACGCCGACTGCCTGTTCGTCATCACCGCCGCCGTCCCCGCCCCCGATGAAAACCTGCTGCAGCGCGCCCTGGTGGCGGCCGAGGCGGGCGGCATGGAAGCCTTTATCGTCCTAAACAAAACCGACCTGCCCGAAAGCGGGGCATGGGGCAGAAAACTGGATTTCTACCGCGCACTGGGTTATCCCGTCATAGAAACCTGCGCCCTGCACGGGGCGGACGGCCTGCGCCCGTTTCTGGCGGGGCGCACATCGGTTTTCCTGGGCCGGTCCGGCACGGGCAAATCCACCCTGACCAACGCCCTGCTCGGCCATGATGCCGCCCGCACCGGCGGGCTGTCCTGCGCTTCCGGTTCGGGGCGGCACACCACCACCCACGCCAAACTCTACGACCTTGCCGCCGACACCTTCCTCATCGATTCGCCCGGCCTGCAGGAATTCGGCCTGCACCACCTGCCCGCCGCCGATTTGGCACTTTACTTCCCCGATATGCGCCGCCTGGCCGGAGGCTGCCGCTTCCGCAACTGCAGCCACCGCGAAGAACCGGGCTGCGCCTTCAAACAGGCGGCGGAAGAAGGCGCGATACGCCCCGAACGCCTGCAGCTGCTGCAGCGGCTGGCCGGCGAGGCCGGGGGGAAATAAGGCTGCCGCACCGGGGCGGATGATAACGATTGCTATAGTGCGGCAAAACCCATATCATTCATTTCGTCATGATTAACCCCGCAGCCGCCCTGCCCCACATCGTTTTCCCCGGCCGGGTTTCAACCATTGAGGAAATTTTGATGAACAAACCGTCCAAACATTCGTCCATCAACATCAGCCTGATACAGGCGCGCGAAGCCCTGATGGTGCATTTCCGCCCCATCCTGAACAATGCCGGCATTACCGACCAGCAATGGCGCATCATAAGGCTGCTGGCCGAGAACGGCACCATGGATTTCCAAATACTGGCCGCACAGGCCTGCATCCTGCGCCCCAGCCTGACCGGCATCCTGACCCGTTTGGAAAAATCCGGCCTGCTGGTGCGCCTGAAACCCTCCAACGACCACCGCCGCGTCTTCCTCTGCCTGACACCCGGGGGCGAAAAGATGTACCGCGACACCTGCGGCCAGGTCGATGCCTGTTACGACCAAATCGAGCAGAAGCTGTCCAAAGAAAAAATGGACCAGCTGCGCGGCCTGTTGGCCGAATTGAGCGCGCTCAACGCCCCGAAAACCTGATATGCCCGATTCCCCCATCCGACTGTCCTTCCGCAACGCGCTGTCGGCCTGCGCCGCCGGCGTGCACGTCATCACCACCGACGGCGCGGCCGGACGCTACGGCATCACCATGACCGCCGTCTCCGCCGTTACCGACGAGCCGCCCACCGTGATGCTGTGTATCAACAAACAGGCGGGCATAGTCCCCGTGCTGCTGGCCAACCGCGCCCTGTGCATCAATATTTTGTCGTCCGCGCAACAGGACGTGGCCGAACATTTCGCCGGATTGACGCGGCTTTCGCCCGAAGAACGCTTCGCCTACCATATCTGGCACAGGGGACGGAACGGCCAGCTGCAGGTTGAGGGCGCATTGGCGCACCTGCACGGCAGCATAGTCTCGCAAAGCGAAGTCGGCACGCATTGGGTGTTTATGGCGCAGTTGGACGAAATCACCGCCCATGCCGCCCCCGATACGCCGGCATTGGTTTATTTCAGGCGGCGTTTTGCCTCACTGGCCTGAGCAACGGCCGCCCGGGGCTTTTCATATGCCCCGTATGCAAGAAACCTAAGGAGCTTTATGGCCGTATTAAACGAAATCTTGGATTTCAATCAGAATTTTGTCGAAACGGGCGAATATGCCCAATTTTTTACCAACAAATACCCCGAACGCGGCCTGGCCATAGTCTCGTGCATGGACGCGCGCATGGTCGAATTGCTGCCGCGCGCGCTGGGGCTGAAAAACGGCGATGCCAAGCTGATTAAGAACGCCGGTGCGCTGGTTACCCACCCTTGGGGGTCGGTGATGCGTTCGCTTTTGGTGGCCGTATTTGAGTTGAAGGTAACCGAAATCATGGTCATCGCCCACTACGACTGCGGGATGCGCGGCCTGCAGCCCGATGAGTTTTTAAGCCATGCCGATGATTTGGGCATTCCCGCCGACCGCATCACCACCCTGCGTAACGCGGGCATAGATTTGAACGGCTGGCTGACGGGGTTTGACGATGTGGCCGACAGTGTGCGCCATTCGGTCAGCCTGGTCCGCCGCCACCCGCTGATGCCCGAAACCATAGCCGTGCACGGCCTGGTCATCCATCCGACCACGGGCAAGCTCACGGTGGTGGTAAACGGCAATATGGAATGCGCGATAGGGGTGAAATGATGCGGCGCATAGGTTTGTTCGGCGGCACTTTCGACCCCGTGCACAAGGGGCATACCCATATCGCCCGCGCCTTTGCCGACGAGTTGGATTTGGACTGTGTGATTTTTCTGCCGGCGGGCGACCCTTACCACAAGGCCGGTACGCAAACGCCCGCGAAACACCGTTTGGCCATGGCGGAACTGGCCGCCGCCGCCGACCCGCGTTTCGCCGTCAGCGATTGCGACATGGTGCGCGAAGGGGCAACCTACACTTTCGACACGGTGCAGGTTTTCCGCCAGCAGTTTCCCGCCGCCGAACTGTGGTGGCTGTTGGGCATGGACAGCCTGCTCAGGCTGCACACTTGGTATAAATGGCAGACGCTGGTGCGCCAAACCAACATCGCCGCCGCCGCCCGCGAAGGGGGCAGTCTTGCACAAGCGCCGCGCGAACTGCAGGGCTGGCTGGGTCCGGCCTTGCAAAACGGTTCGCTGCGCCTGCTGGATGCCCCGCTGTCAGACATCAGTTCCAGCGATATACGCAACCGCCTGAGAAACGGGCAGGATGTTGCGGGGCTGTTGGACGAAGGTGTTTGGCACTATATCCGCCGCCACGGTTTGTATGGCGCGGATGGCTGATTATCCGTTTATCCGGGTTGCCTTGCCGCCGCAAAATGGCGGCCGCCCCTGCCCCCGCTTGTCATCACGCATCAAAAAACCGCCGCATACGGGCGGATTTTGAATGTATAGCGGATTGGAATAAAAATGAGACAAGGCGGCAACACCCTTTGTGTGCGGATAGTATATAAGGGCGTTGGCAACGCTGTAGCCTTGTGATTTTAATCTGTTATATATTATGTTTAAAATCAATTTGTTAAATCAAAGACGGGAAGTTTCGGCGGCGCACAGGCAAAAACCTGTTTAAGCGGTCAGGCGATATTGTATGCCGCAGTAGGAATATCCCGCATTTGTGCGGATTCCGCCCCTTTGTATCTTTTCCCAAGGCCCCAAAAACCCATGAACCTGCTTTCCCTGCTCGGCAAACTCGGCAGTATGACCATGCTGTCGCGCATTTTAGGCTTTGTCCGCGATATGATTATCGCGCGGGTGTTCGGCGCGGGCGATGCGACCGATGCCTTTTTCACCGCCTTCAAGCTGCCCAATCTTTTGCGGCGTATTTTTGCCGAGGGCGCGTTCGCCCAGGCCTTTGTGCCTATACTGGCGGAATATAAACAGACCAGGTCGCCCGAAGCCACGCGCGAATTTGTGCAATATGTGGCGGGGATGCTGACTTTCGTGCTGACCATCATTACGGCCATCGGTGTGTTGGCCGCGCCTTGGGTTATTTATGCCACGGCTGCGGGGTTTGCCCAAAATCCCGGCAAACTCGCTCTGTCCGCCGACCTCCTGCGGATTATGTTTCCTTATATTTTGTTGATTTCGCTGTCGTCTTTTGTCGGCTCTATCCTCAATACTTATCATAAGTTCCAAATCCCCGCTTTCACGCCTGTGCTGTTGAATTTGTCCTTTATCGGCTTTTCGCTGTTCCTCGTGCCTTATTTCAATCCGCCGATTACCGCGCTGGCGTGGGCGGTGTTTGTCGGCGGGGTGCTGCAGCTGGTGTTCCAGCTGCCTTGGCTGGCCAAACAGGGCTTTCTCAATCTGCCTAAGTTGGATTTTAAAAATTCGGCGGTAAACCGTGTCATCAGGCAGATGATGCCCGCGATTTTCGCCGCCAGTGTGGCGCAGGTTTCTTTGGTGATTAATACGGTATTCGCGTCTTTTTTGCAAAGCGGCAGTATTTCGTGGATGTATTATGCCGACCGTTTGACGGAGTTGCCCACGGGTGTGCTGGGGGTCGCGCTGGGTACGATTCTGCTGCCCACGCTCTCTAAACACGCGGGCGGGCGGAATCCGCAAGAGTTTTCCAGGTTGTTGGACTGGGGGTTGCGCCTGTGCTGCCTGTTGGCCGCGCCCGCCGCCTTGGGGCTGGCCATGCTCGCCTTCCCGCTGATTGCCACTATGTTTATGAATAAGGGTTTTACCCTGCATGATGCGGTAATGACCAAGAATGCGCTGATTGCCTGTTCTTTTTGTGTAATCGGCCAGATTATGATTAAGGTGCTCGCGCCCGCCTTCTATGCCCAGCAAAATATTAAAACGCCGGTGAAGATTGCCGTGTTTACTTTGGTCGTTACGCAATTGATGAATATGGCCTTTATTGTGCCGCTCAAACATGTGGGGCTGTCGCTGTCGGTCGGGTTGGGCGCGTGCCTCAATGCCGCGCTGCTGTTTGTGCTGCTGCGCCGCAGGGGCCTGTACCGCCCCGATGCGGGTTGGGGAAGGTTTTTGGCCAAACTCGCCCTCGCGCTGGCGGTAATGGGCCTGGGGCTGTGGGCGGCCCTGTCCTTCATGCCCATGCGTTGGACGGATGTGCGCGGCTGGCACAAGGCCTTGCAATTGGGCTGGCTGGTTTTGCTGGGCATTACGCTGTATTTTACTTCGCTCGCGCTTTTGGGCTTTCGTCCGCGCGATTTTAAGCGGTCGGAAGGTTAAACGCGGAAAAAGGCCGTCTGAACCAGACTAAAGGTTTTCAGACGGCCTTCCCTTATCTTTTCAACACCCGGGCAGCGTGCCTATTCGACCACCACCCTCGCATTGAGGGGCTGGACGGGGCGGTTATTGTGCGAACCTATGGCGCGGGTGAATTTTTCCGCCTGTTCCCGGCTTATATGGTCGTAGGCCTTCAACACCAGCCAAGACACGCCCTCGGTGCAGGGCGGCGTGGTCAGCGAACCCGAAAAGCGGTAATAGGCCAAATCGCGCGGCAGCAGCGAAGAGGCATCAAACGCCTTATCCGGCTGCGCCTTACCCTCCTTCATAGGCATCACGTCCCAAACCGGCGACAGGCGCGCATTGGTTTTCCCGTCCTCATACAACAATGCCAAAACCAAAGGCTGGCGGTTTTCGTCCAAATGCACAAAATGCGCCTCCATAGGGAAAGTTTTCCCCTTAATCTGATTCTCGCTGGGCACATGGAAATGGAACTGTTTGAGCGTGAACACCCGCCCGCCCGCCGTCAGCGTGCCGCCGCCGTCGGGGTAACTGACCTGGATGGTATGGCCGTTGTTTTCCACCACCGCCCTGGCGGGGCGGTAATCGGCCTTAATCGCGGGCAACCTGCCCGGCACCGTCTCCACAATATTCACAGGCGATTGGCTTTTGCCCGTAGAACACAGGCGGAATTCCTCCGACAAACTGCCCCAGCTTTCGGGCGCGTCGTGGCCGGTATAACCCCAATGGGTATGACCCTCGTGGGCGGCGGCCGAAGCGGCCAGCAAAACAGACAAAACGGCGGCGGCAAAGCGCGGCGCGGGAAGGGGCAGGCGGAACATCTTGGCTTAACCTTTCTATTAAGGAGTGGAAAAAAGCGTTAAGATGCGTGCATGGTCATTATTTATTTTTTATACAACGATAGCCGCCTTAAATGATTTAGTCAAGCCGAAAAACCGCCGAAACCACCACATACATTGAAGCCAAACACAATTTGGCCCGGACTGCCTGCCGTTTTTTTACGCAACAGCCTATTTAAAAAAATTTACGCAACCAAAATATACTTTACACCGCGCCCTATAGGCGGACGGGCGCGGCACGGCAATACGCGGCCATCCCCTTACCCCCGCACCGATTATCACCACAGCATTAACAGACCCTAAACACCGTTTCCCAAAAACAACCCGAATTTGCACAAAACCCCCTGTTCAGCCCCTGCCGATTCCGCGATAGTAACCCCCTTTCCCACATCCTGATTTAGGCAGAAAAATGTTTGCTTCCCCCAAATCCCAATCCCTAATCGGCCTGCTGGCCGCAGTCGCACTGTCCGGCTGCATGGTTTCCGAAAACCCCGCCGTCAATACCCTGGCCACGGCCGCCGCCATAGGCGGCGCGATGACCCTGTTTTACAACCTGAGCGACGGCTATTACTACGACCGCGACTACAAACGCCTGCCGCGCGACTACCAGCCCGACCGCAACGCCCGCATCCGGCGCGTGGACAACATAGACAACTACCGCCGCGACCACCCCCGCGCCGAACGCCGTATGCCCGACAACGGCCGCCACAGCCGATACGGCCGCGACGACTACCGCCGCGACCGCGAAGACGGCTACGGCTACTACTACTGAACCGCCAAACAAAAGACGGGCCGCCCGGACAGCGGGGCAAAAAGCTGTCCGGGCGGCCTGTTCCCATCCTTGGCGCAAGGCCCGCCATTCATACCGCGCGGTCGGACAACAGCGGCACCCCGCACAACATACTCATCTGCCGCACATAAGCATCCGTCCCCGGCGGCAGCCGCAAACCGCGCACAACGGTCAAATTACGCAGCAGCGGGAAAACCAAAATATCCTCCATCCCCAATTCCCCGGCCAAAGCCCCCGGCGACAGCACCAGCGTTTCCAAATCGGCCAAATCACCGTCCAACTGCCGCAAAAACTCATCCGTCTTGGCCATATTATCGGCAAAGCTGCCGATTAAAGCCTCCTTTTTGGCCGTAAAATAATCCACCGCCGACTGCGTGGCAAACTCGGGCAGGCCGGCCAGCACATCGCGCGGCTGAACCAGCTTATTGACATAAACGCCCACCCTATCCAACCAAGCCTGCACCCGGGGGCGCACCTCCTCCCTCAAACGGCCCTTGCCCGCCAAACCGTCCACATAACGCACAATATCCAAACTCTCGCCCATAAACGAACCGTCGTCCTTCTGCAAAACCGGCACCTGCTTGGCCCCTATCATAGAAACAGGCGTTGCCTCGTCATCATTGGACAGCACCACCTGCTCCACAGCCACATCCCTCAGACCGAAAATCATGCGGGCGCGGACACAAAACGGACAATGGTCATAAATATACAACTTCATCAAAAAATCCTCCTTGGCGGTTGAAACCCCGTCCGGCGGGGCGGCAGGGCCAAATATAGCCTATAGCCCCGGCCTGCGCCACGGCCGCAAAGGCCGCCCGCCCCCAACCCGCCCTCGCCCCTTCCTCACGCCTTCGGGCAAACCGTCAAGCGGAAAAACGCCGCCCCTTAGGGCAAAAGCGCGACCAGGCCAAATGCCGGACCTGCCAAAGTGTTGTTTCAAATAAACGATTAACCTAATTTTACAATTATTTGTGCCTAAAAATTAATCACTTCTTTGTTGTTGTTTTTTTTGAAACATTTTTACAATTTAGAATAAACGGTCGTTAAATTGGATTAAAGGCAGCCTATGGGAAGCACACTTTACATTTCAAACAGGTTTACTTAATCAATAGGCAGGCATATACTCAACACGACTTTGCCGCACGTTGCAAATTATCTCGGGGGCAGCGTTACCGGACGGCCCGGCATAAAAACCACATTACATTATCAACTTACGGGAAATACCATCGGCTTGGCCTACCGGCATCTCAAAACACCGGCGGTAGTTTCTCTTGACTTACACCTATTGGAGTACACCATGAATTACGATAAAGCAGTATCAGAAATGTTGAATGTCGATGGCGCACTGGCCGCCGCAGTCGTGGACTTCGCCAGCGGCATGCTGCTGGCCGGCGGAGGCTCGCCCGCAATCGACCTGGAAATCGCCGCCGCAGGCAACACCGAAGTAGTGGCCGCCAAAATGAAAACCATGAAAATGCTGGGCATCAACGATGTCGTGGAAGACATCCTGATTACCCTGGGCAAACAATACCACCTGATCCGCCCGCTGCAAAAACACGACGGCCTGTTCCTGTATTCCATCCTCGACCGCTCCAAATCCAACCTGGCCCTGGCTCGCCGCAGCCTGGTCGAAGTGGAACAACATCTGGGATAACAACCATCCCCCGCCCAATCAAAACGGCTGCCCGGTGCAGCCGTTTCCTCATCCGCAAAACCCGCCATATCGAAAAATCACCCCGTTTGCTATACAATACGCCATCTTTCCCGCCTTGGTAGAACGTTTATGGCTGGCCCGACCCCCTCATCCGCCGCTTTTCAGACGGCCTTAGAATGGTTTGACGGCTACACCGCCCGACAAGGCGGCGATGCCCGGCGGCTTTTGCAACAGGCGGAAAAACTGGCGCGGGAAGCCTATCCCCGCGATGCCCTCACCCCCATGGGCGAGCCCCTGCTGCCCCACCTGATGCTGGCGGCACAAATGATAGCCGAAATCGACCTGCTGCCCGAGGCCGTGGCCGCCACCCTTCTGGCCGAGGCCTCCACCTACCTTCCCGACTGGCACGAACAAATCCGCGAAAAATGCGGCCCAACCGTTGCCGACCTGGTTCGCGGCATAGACGAAGTACAAAAACTCACCCAATTTGCCCGCGTAGACAACCTGAGTACCGCCGAAGAACGCGCCAAACAAGCCGAAACCATGCGCAAAATGCTGCTGGCCATGGTATCCGACATCCGCGTCGTCATCATCAAACTGGCACTTCGCACCCGCACCCTGCAATTCCTGGGCGAAATCCCCGACAGCCCCGAAAAACGCGCCCTGGCCCAAGAAACCCTGTCCATCTTCGCCCCCCTGGCCAACCGCCTGGGCGTATGGCAGCTCAAATGGCAGCTGGAAGACTTGGGTTTCCGCCACCAAAACCCCGAAGAATACAAACGCATCGCCAAACTGCTGGACGAAAAGCGCACCGAACGCCTGGCCTACATAGACAACTTCCTGGCCGCCCTGCGCGGCGAACTCGACAAATACAACATCCGCTACGACGTTGCCGGAAGGCCCAAGCACATCTATTCCATCTACAAAAAAATGGTAAAGAAAAAACTGGATTTTGACGGCCTGTACGACATCCGCGCCGTCAGAATACTGGTCGAAACCATACCCGAATGCTACACCACCCTGGGCATAGTCCACAGCCTGTGGCAGCCCATACCCGGCGAATTTGACGACTACATCGCCCATCCCAAAGGCAACGGCTACCAAAGCCTGCACACCGTCATCGTAGGCCCCGAAGACAAAGGCGTGGAAGTACAAATCCGCACCTTCGCCATGCACCAATACAACGAATTCGGCGTGGCCGCCCACTGGCGTTACAAAGAGGGCGGCAAAGGCAACGCCGATTACGAACAAAAAATCGCCTGGCTGCGCCAACTCTTGGACTGGCGCGAAAACATGGCCGAAAACGGGCAGGAAGATTTGGCCGCCGCCTTCAAAACCGAACTCTTCAACGACACCATTTACGTACTTACCCCGCACGGCAAAGTATTGTCCCTGCCCACGGGCGCAACCCCCATAGACTTTGCCTACGCCCTGCACAGCAGCATAGGCGACCGCTGCCGGGGCGCGAAAGTGGACGGCCAAATCGTCCCCCTGTCCACCCGTCTGGAAAACGGCCAGCGTGTGGAAATCATCACCGCCAAGGAAGGTTCGCCCTCGGTCAATTGGCTCTATGAAGGATGGGTGAAATCAAGCAAGGCCATCAGCAAAATCCGCGCCTTCATCCGCCAGCAAAATGCCGAGGCCGTGCGCGAAAACGGCAAACAGCAGCTGGAAAAAGCCTTGGCCAAAATCCCCTACAAACCCAACCTGCAGCATTTGGGCGAAAAATTCGGCTGCCACAAAATCGAAGAACTCTATACCGCCCTGGGGCAGGGCGAAATCACCGCCCGCGCCATTCAAAAAGCCTGCGGCACCCTGGTCGAACCGCCCCCGCCCGCCGTAGACGCACAAACCATAGTCAAACAATCGAAAATCAAAGGCGGCAATGCGGGCGGAAGCGTATTGATAGACGGCGAAGCCGGCCTGTTCACCACACTGGCCAAATGCTGCAAACCCGCCCCGCCCGACGACATTACGGGTTTCGTTACCCGGGGGCGCGGCATATCCATACACCGCAGCAACTGCCCGTCCCTGCGCAACCTGGCCGGACAAGCACCCGACAAAGTATTGCCCGCCTCCTGGGCGGACGGGCGGGACGGGCAAGTGTTTGCGGTAGACATAGAAATCCTGGCCCAAGACCGTTCCGGCCTGTTGCGCGATGTTTCGGAAAACCTGGCGCGGCACAAAATCAACGTAACCGGCGTGCGGACCCAGTCGCGCAACTTGGAGGCCAGTATGCGTTTTACCTTGGAAGTCCGGCAAACGGACGAACTGCCGCGCGTATTGGTCGGCTTGAGCGAAATAAAGGGCGTGTTGTCGGTAACGCGGCTTTAGGCGACGTTGCGTATTATGAGGACAAGGCCGAATCCTGTTGCGGATTCGGCCTTGCCTGATGATATACCTGCCGTAGTCGGGATAACTGATTTTGGTGTGTGTTTGTTCGAAATACCCAAAAGGACTTTATTCGTCTTCATCGTCATCATCGGGTTCTTCAAAGCCGGTGGGGTTGTCGCGCAGGAAAACCAGTTCCTCCTGCGTACTTTGCCGGTTCATAATCAGGTTGCGGTGCGGATAACGGCCGAAACGGTCTATGACGGCCTTGTGTTTGTAAATCAGGCGCACGGCGCGCGGTGTGGCAAAACGCTGGAACAAACCCAGGGCGGCCGCGTGTATGCTGCGGTTTTCGCTATGCAGATAGGGCATCAGCACAAACTGGCGTTGGCGGCTTTCCAAAAAGGCGAACGATTGGTGGCGTATGGCCTCCTGAGCCAAAATCAAAGCCATGCGGTCTTGCGTGTAGGCATGAACCTTGCCCCGGAACAGGGCGCGGGAAAACTGGTCCAGGATGATGATTTCCGCCAACCGTCCCTGTATGGTGTCGCGCCAATCGGACAATTCGCAATTGATGGCCTGCCGGAAAATGGGTTCGTATTGTTTGCGTATTTTCAAATCCAGATATTCACTTGCCGTAAACCAATGCCTTCTGGTTTCTTTGCTGAACCAGAAGTCGAGGATTTCGTTCGGCGTAACATACATCATCTGCATTTGTTTTCCCTTTGGTAAATGATTTATTGAAAACGGCAAGTAATAAATTGTAATTGTATTACTGCTTATTGTTGGGCGATTTCGTCAGGCCCTAATCGGCAATTTTGATAGACAGGCGGTTATGCTTTCCGATTGGCGTTATTTTTGTACACAATCATGCACCCCCCATATCGGCCCAACCCCCAAACGGCGGGGGTTGGGCAAACGGTTTGCCTCGCCTTTTTCCTCATTCAGACATAGGAACGGCCCTCGCCTTCCCCGCCTATATTGCCGGCGCAGCGGGCGCATACGCCGTCATAGCCGTCCACGCTGCCCACGTCGGTGGTGTAGTGCCAGCAGCGTTCGCATTTTTCGCCGCCGCTGATTTTGACTTCGACCAGCGTTTCCGCCCCTTGGCCTTCAACCACTTCGGCCTTGGACACCAGCAGGACGAAACGCAGTTCGCCGCCCAGGGTCCTCAAAGGTTCGAGCAACTCGGCGGGGGCGGTGATTTTAACCTCTGCCTGCAGGGACGAGCCCAAGGATTTGTCGGCACGCAAAGGTTCTATGGCGGCGGTAACGGTGTTGCGTACCATGCGTACGGCCTGCCATTTGTTTACCAGGGCTTCCTCGCTGGCGGCGGGCATTTGCGGGAAATCGTGCCAGGTATGGAACAGCACGCTGTCTTCTTCGCCGCCGCCTATGATGTCCCAGGCCTCTTCGGCGGTAAAGCACAATATGGGCGATATCAGCAGCACCAGGCTGCGGGCGATGTGGTAGAGGGCGGTTTGCGCGCTGCGGCGGGCGTGGCTGTCGGCGCGGGTGGTGTACAGGCGGTCTTTAAGGATGTCGAGATAGAACGAACCCAAGTCTTCGGAACAGAAGGAGACGATGTCCTGTACGGCGAAATGGAAGGCATAACGCGGATAGTAGTCGCCCGCCAGCTTTTCCTGCAGGCGGCGCGCCATTATCAGCGCATAACGGTCTATTTCCACCATGTCGGCCTGAGGCACGGCGTGTTCTATGGGGTTGAAATCGCTCAGGTTGGCCAGCAAAAAGCGCAAGGTGTTGCGCAGGCGGCGGTAGCTTTCGGTTACGCGTTTGAGGATTTCTTTGGAAATCGCCAATTCGCCGCTGTAATCGGTGGCCGCCGTCCACAGGCGCAGGATGTCCGCGCCAAATTCGTTGTAGACTTCCTGGGGGGCGATGACGTTGCCTATGGATTTGGACATTTTGCGGCCGAATTGGTCCACCACGAAGCCGTGGGTGAGCAGCTGCTTATACGGCGCGCGCCCCAGGGAGGCGCAGCCGGTGAGCATGGAGGATTGAAACCAGCCCCTGTGCTGGTCGCTGCCCTCGAGGTAGAGGTCGGCCGGCCAGGCCAGTTCGGGACGTTGTTTCAGCACGGAATAATGGGTGCTGCCGCTGTCGAACCATACGTCCATGGTGTCCGGCAGTTTGTCGTATTGTCCGCAGTCTTCGGGCGTTAAAAGCTCGGCCTTATCCAGTTCAAACCAGGCGTTGATGCCTTTTTGTTCAATCCGTCGGGCGATTTCTTCCAGCAGGGCGGCGGAATCGGGGTGCAGTTCGCCCGTTTCTTTGTGGGCGAAGAAGGTCATGGGCGTGCCCCAGAAACGCTGTCGGGAAACCACCCAGTCGGGGCGGCCCTCTATCATGGCCTGCAGGCGCGCACGCCCCCATGCGGGGAAGAATTCGGTGTCGTCCACGGCTTTTAGGGCTTTGTCGCGCAGGGTTTTGCCGTCTGCCCCGGCTTTGTCCATGCCTATGAACCATTGGCCGGTGGCGCGGTAAATCAGCGGGGTTTTGTGCCGCCAGCAGTGGGCGTAGCTGTGGTTGATTTCGCCTTGCGCCAACAGGCGGCCGTTTTCCTGCAGCCAGTCTATTACCGGCCGGTTGGCCTCCCAGACCGTCATGCCCGCCAGGCGCGGGGTGTCGGCGGTGTAGCGGCCTTGGGCGTTTACGGGGTTGATGAGTGTGATGCCGTATTGGTTGCAGACGAAATAGTCTTCCAAGCCGTGCGCGGGCGCGGTGTGGACCAGGCCGGTACCGGCTTCGGTGGTAACGTGGCCGCCGTTTAGAATCGGGATGTCGCGCGCCAAAAAGGGATGCTCGGCGTGCAGGTTTTCCAAATCCGCCCCCCTGCATTCGGCAAGGACGGGGCTGCCCGCAAACCCGTAACGCGCCAGTGCCTCTTCGGCCAGTTCCCGGGCCAGGACGAGTTTGCCGCGCGGGGTGTCCGCCAGTTGGTAGACGATGTCCGCGCCGGCGGATATGGCCTGGCTGGCGGGCAGGGTCCACGGGGTGGTGGTCCAGATGACGGCGTAGGCTTCGCCTTCTATGGCGGGCAGGCCGAAGGCGGCGGCCAGGGCGGCGTTGTCTTTGAATTTATAGGCCGCGTCGATTGCGGGCGATATTTTGTCTTTGTATTCGACTTCGGCCTCGGCCAGCGAGGAGCCGCAGTCCAGGCAGTATTGGACGGGCTTCGCGCCGCGATAGAGGTAGCCCGCCTTGTAAATCTCGCCCAGGGTGCGGACGGTGTCGGCCTCGGTTTTGTAGTCCATGGTCAGATAGGGGTGATCCCAGTCGCCCAGCACGCCCAGGCGGATGAAGTCTTTTTTCTGGCGGGCGATCTGTTCGGCCGCGTATTCGCGGCACAGTTCGCGAAAGCGGGATGCGGGCATGTCTTTGCCGTGCAGTTTTTCCACCATCACTTCAATCGGCAGGCCGTGGCAGTCCCAGCCGGGAACGTAGGGCGCGTCAAAACCCGCCAGTGTTTTGCTGCGTATGATGATGTCTTTAAGGATTTTGTTTACCGCATGGCCTATGTGGATGTCGCCGTTGGCATAGGGAGGACCGTCGTGCAGGATGAATTTGGGGCGGCCGGCGGTTTTTTCGCGCAGCTTGCGGTAGCGGTTTTGCCCGTACCAGCTTTTCAGCCATACCGGTTCGCGTTTGGCCAGGTCGCCGCGCATAGGGAAAGGCGTGTCCAGCAGATTGACGGTTTTGCGGTAATCGGTCATGGTGTGTCTCGTTTCTTAAATTAGGGTTTGGGGGTTCGGGCGGCCTCCCTTTGCGGGCCGTCTGAAAAAAGTGAAGTATTGTAGCGGAATCAAAGGTCTTTTATAAGGGTTTTGTTGTTTTCGGCCGTTTTTGCAAGCGTTTTTGCAACTGTTTGACATGGGCGCGGCGTTTGCGGCCCGTGGCGCGGAATTTTTTCTGCGCCAACACGGCGGCCGCCTCCTCCACCCTGCCTTGGTCCAACAAGGTTTTTTTGAAACTTTTGATGCGGCCTGCCGCCTGCCCTATGCGGCAAACGCCGGCGGGCGGACGGCCTTGCAGTTCGCAGCCGTCCAAAAACACCACTACGGAATGGAAGTTGTCCACGGGCAGCCCCAAGAGTTCGGACAGAGCCTTGATGTGGGCGTAATTCTGCCGCAACGGGTTTTGGAAAACGAAGCGTTTGCCAAACAACTCCTGCGTCCATAACGCATCGCCTCCGCCGCCGCAAATCCGTCCCGAAAAATTCTTGGTCTCAACCACAAATATGCCGTAAACGGACAGGCATACATGGTCTATCTGGGTTGTCGTGCCGTGGCGGGCGGGCACTATCAAATCGTGCAGGCACAAATAGTCCCGCCCCAAACCGGCCTCCAACGCCTTTTTTACCTCGCGTTCGCCCCTCGCACCCTTGTCTTCCCCTGCCCGGCCCCGCCGGCGCACCGCCCAAAACCCGACAATCAAAAGCACGCCCAAAACAGGCAAAACATATCCCACGGCCACGATTAAATCCCCCTGCGGCCCGGTTCAGGCGGCCTGCTGCCTGAGCCAGTCGCGGGCGGCGGCCATATCGGCCTTTATCTGAACGCCCAGCGAGGCCAGGTTGGCAAACTTTTCCTCATCGCGCAACTTGTGCAAAAAGCGGACAAACAGCCTTTGGCCATACAAATCGCCGCCGAAATCGAACAAATGCGCCTCCAACTTCTGGCGGCCGCCCGCGCCCACGGTAGGATTGAGGCCCAGGCTGGCCACGCCGAACCTGCGGCCGAAACCTCCCGCCGCCTCCACCACGAACACCCCGTTCAAGGCATAATTTAGCGGCGGCAGGCGGATATTGGCGGTAGGGCAGCCCAAAGTCCTGCCCAACTGCAGGCCGCGCACCACCCGCCCGCTCAACACATAACCGTGGCCCAAAATCAACTCCGCCTCCCTCAGGCGGCCGGCCGACAGGGCGCGGCGCACGGCGGTACTGCTGGCGCGCTCGTCCGCCACCAGGATACTGGGCGTCCTTTCGGTTACAAAATCCTGCTGCGCCTGCAGCAAATCAAACCCGCCCTCCCTGGCGCAGCCGAAACGGAAATCGTCGCCCACCAGCAAATAGCGCGCATCCGACTGGCGGCGCAACACCGTATCTATGAAGGCCTCCGCCGGCATTTGCGAAAAATCGCGGTTGAAGCGCAGCACGCGCACCGCGTCCAAACAGCCGCTTTCGCGCAACAGGCGCAGCTTGTCGCGCAAAGGCGTGAGGCGGGGGGGCGGGCTGCCGCCGTTTGCCCGGGCAAAAAACTCGGCCGGCTGGGGTTCGAAAACCACCGCCATACTGAACAGCCCCCGGGCGGAGGCCTCCCCCTTCAAGCGTTGCAAGATATGTTTGTGGCCTTTATGCACGCCGTCAAAATTGCCTATGGTCAGGGCGGCGGGGCGGATTTCCGGCGGCAGGCGGCCGCCGAACAGGATTTGCATCATTATTCCTCAATGGCAGCATCCCCGCCCTTGGGGGAGGGGATGGACGGGGCAGGCCGGCCTGCTGCAAAAGCACGCCGACCCAACCTGTTTATGTTCAATATAGTGGATTAAAATAAAAATGAGACAAGGCGGCAAAGCGGCTCATCCCGGTTTAACGCGGCTTAGAGATTAAGCAAAATTACAAATTATTATAAAACGACAATATTTCAAAATTTCCACCCCGGCCTCCTTGGCACTTGGGCCGTACGGCGGTTTTTTAAATCAAAAACGGCGGATGCGGGACAGAAAACACAGTAAGGTTGCACACCTTGCGGGCATTTCTAAACCCCTTGCCAAAACCGGCTCATTCCAATGTCCGCCCTCCCGCTGCAAATGCCTATTGCCGACCCGCCTTATCTTAACATTTTTCCAAGGCAAAGAACCCGCCATTTCCGACATTTCCCGCCCAACAGGCGGATAATCATGGGGCTGGGGCGCAAGTTCTGATAAAATATCCGATTTTCTTACGGCCCAAACATCATGCAGTCCTCCTTCTCCTTCGAAATCCTTTACCAATACCGGTGGATGTTCGCCCAAGCCGCCTATACCACCCTGTGGCTGACCCTCATTTCCTCCCTGGGCGGCATCATATTGGGGCTGTTCGGAGCTTTGGCGCGCATTATCCGTTTGGAAAAGGGCGGCCTGTTCCTGCGCGGGCTGGCCTGGCTGGCGCGTTCGGTTTCCCTGCTTTATGTAACCCTGTTCCGGGGTACGCCGCTGCTGGTGCAGGTATTCATTTGGAGTTATGTCTGGTTTGCCGCACTGGTGCATCCCGACCACGGCCTTCTGATTAGCGGCGAACAGGCCGCCTACATCCGCAGCAACTACGGCGGCGCGATTGCCGGCTGCCTCGCCCTGGCCTTCAACTCGGGGGCTTATGTAACCGAAATCTTCCGCGCCGGCATCCAATCCATAGACAAGGGCCAGATGGAGGCCGCCCGCTCGCTGGGCATGACCTACGTCCAAGCCATGCGCTACGTCATCCTGCCCCAGGCCTTCCGCCGCATGCTGCCGCCCCTGGCCAACGAATTTATCACCCTTTTGAAAGACAGCTCGCTGTTGTCCGTACTCTCGGTGGTCGAACTGACCTTTGTGCAGCGCACCATCACCGGCCACACGCTCAAACAGGCCGAACCCCTCTACGCCATCGCCGTCATCTACCTGCTGATGACCATCTGCCTGAGCTGGTTTTTTTCTTGGCTGGACAAACGCGCCCACAGGCCGCGCAGCCGCTGACCGCGCCGCCAACCGTATTGAAGAAAGGGTAAACCCATGCACGCCCACCAGGCCCGCAAACGCTTCGGGCAGAATTTTTTGCAGGACACGCGCATTATCGCCGATATTGTAAACGCCGTGCGCCCGCAACCCGATGATGTCGTGATTGAAATCGGTCCGGGTCTGGCGGCGATTACCGGGCCTTTGGCAAAGAAACTCAACCGCCTGCACGTTATAGAAATCGACCGCGATATTGTAAACCGCCTGAAAGCCCTGCCCTTTGCCGACAAGCTGGTGATACACGAAGGCGACGTTTTACAATTTGATTTCAACAGTATAGCGGGAAAAAAGAAAATCGTCGGCAACCTGCCCTACAATATTTCCACGCCGCTTTTGTTCAAGCTGGCGGAAGTGGCGGACGATGTGGCCGAGATGCACTTCATGCTGCAAAAGGAAGTGGTGGAACGCATGATAGCCGTGCCGAAAAGCAACGATTACGGCCGCTTGGGCGTGATGCTGCAATATTTTTTCGAGATGGAAATGCTGTTTGAAGTACCGCCCGAATCCTTCGACCCCGCGCCCAAAGTGGATTCGGCCGTGGTGCGCATGATTCCGCTGAAACACCGCATAGGCAGGGCGGACGATTTCGAGCATTTCGCCAAACTGGTCAAACT
>JAUMUU010000010.1:26335-27809 GCA_030530545.1 Neisseria sp.
TTTGCGGGCCTTCGGGCAGCGGCAAGTCTACCTTAATCCGCACGGTGAACCAGCTTGAAGGCATACAAAGCGGCGAAATTTGGGTGGACGGCGTAAACGTTGCCGACCCGAAAACGGATTTGAACAAAATCCGCACCGAGGTGGGTTTCGTGTTCCAGCATTTCAACCTGTATCCGCATTTGAGTGTGTTGGAGAATATTATCCTCTCGCCGGTAAAGGTGAAAAGGCAAACCCGCGAGGCGGCCGTGAATAAGGCTTTGGAGCTGCTGGAACAGGTGGGGTTGGCGCACAAAAAGGACGCTTTGCCCGGCGAGTTGTCCGGCGGCCAGCAGCAGCGTGTGGCGATTGCGCGCGGGCTGGCCATGCAGCCTGCCGTGATGTTGTTTGACGAGCCGACTTCGGCACTGGACCCCGAGATGGTGGGCGAGGTGTTGAAGGTGATGAAGAATCTGGCGCAAAGCGGTATGACCATGATGTGCGTTACGCATGAGATGGGCTTTGCCCGCGAGGTGGCCGACCGGGTGATTTTTGTCGATCACGGCCGGATTGTCGAAGATGCGAAGCCAGAAGATTTTTTCACCCGCCCGCAAAGCGAACGCGCCCGGCAGTTTTTGGCGCAGATTATGCATTGATTGCCGCACTATGGATAAAAGCCGTCCGGGGATGTTCGGACGGCTTTTTTTGATTTTCAAACCGGGTTATTGCCACACCAAAAGCGCGTGGTTGCGTTTGCCGCGCCGCAGGATGGTGTATTTGCCGAAGCGTTTGTGCGCGTCGGTCAGAAGGTAGGCATCGTCGGGGCGTTCGGCGGCATGCCCGGGGTTGTTCAATTCGGCGGCTTGGCCGTTGAGCAAGACCGCTTTGCCGTTCACAAAGCCGCGCGCTTCTTTGTTGGAAGAGGCCAAGCCGGTTTTGACCAGGGCTTCGACGACGTTGATATTGCCCGAAACTGCAAATGCGGGCAGGCCGTCGAGGGCAAGCTGTTCGAAGTCGCTTTCGGTGAGGCTGCTTTGGTCTTCGGCAAACAGGCTCTCGCTGATGCGCTGCGCGGCTTGCAGGGCTTCTTCGCCGTGAATCAGGCGCGTCATTTCTTCGGCGAGGATGCGCTGCGCTTCGGGTTTGCTGCCGCTTGCCTTATCTTTCGCTTCGATGGCATCGATTTCTTCGACAGACAGGAAGGTGAAGTATTTCAGGAATTTATAGACATCGGCATCGGCCACTTTCAGCCAGAACTGGTAAAACTGGTAGGGCGAAGTTTTCTTCGCGTCCAGCCATACCGCGCCGCCTTCGGTTTTGCCGAATTTGGTGCCGTCGGATTTGGTTACCAGCGGCAGGGTCAGGCCGAATACCTGTTTTTGGTTCAGGCGGCGCGTCAGGTCTATGCCGTTGGTGATGTTGCCCCATTGGTCGGAGCCGCCGATTTGCAGCAATGCGCCGTGGCGTTTGTTCAATTCGGCGAAGTCGTAGCTTTGCA
>JAUMUU010000011.1:0-4391 GCA_030530545.1 Neisseria sp.
GTTTGCCTGCTTTGGCCGGGCGATGTGTTGCGCCTTCCTGTGTCAAGCCGCCGATTATATAGTGAATTAAAATTGCAAGCGACGGCAAGACCGGGCAACACTGTACTGGTTTTTGTTAATTCACTACAGCGTTGGTTTTTCGATACGGGCCCTGGTTTGTCCGCCAGGGTTTTTTCAGCCGGGTTGGCGAGGCTTTTTCACCCACCAGGTTTGCAAAGCCCATTCCGCAGGAGTGTAATATTTTGGCGGGCGGGACGGCATGGCCAGGGTGTTTCGGTAGATGACGCGGTATGTGCCGCTATACCAGTTGGGAATCAGCAGGTAATGGTGGCGCAATACGCGGTCTAGGGCGCGGGCCGCGGTGATGAGTTCGGCGCGGGTCTCAAAATGTTCGAAATGTTTGAGCAGTTGTTCCACAGCAGGGTCGCAGATGCCCGCCCAATTGCGGCTGCCGTGCGTCTTGGCGGCGGCACAGCCGTAGTAATCGGCCTGTTCGTTGCCGGGGCTTTGGCTGTTGGCATAGACAACGGTGGTCAGGTCAAAGTCAAAGTCGTTGAGCCGTTTTTGGTATAGGGACGGATCGACAGTGCGGATATTTAAGCCTATGCCTATCTTGGCCAAATCGCGCTGCCATTTGCCCGCCACGCGTTCGAGGGCCTTGCTGGCGGTGAGGTATTCCAAGTCTAAAGGCCTGCCTTGCGGGTCGGTCAGTCGGCCGCCTTGGTATCGGTAGCCGGCTTCCAAAAGTAGTTTGCGTGCCTTTATCAGGTTGGGGCGTATGCCCAAACGGGGATCGCTTTGCGGCGGTACGGGTACGTTTTGGCCGAATACGGCGGCAGGCAGGTGTTTTTTCAGGGGGGCGAGCAAGGCCAGTTCGGCAGCATCGGGCAGGCCGGATGCCGCCATTTCGCTGTTGGTGAAGAAGCTGGGGCTGCGCCGGTATGCGCCATACATTATACGGGCGTTGATGTTTTCAAAGTCGAAACTCAAAATCAAAGCCCGGCGCACGCGGCTGTCTTTTAGGGCGGGGCGGCGTTGGTTCATAACGAAGCCCTGCATCCCCATGGTATTTTGATGGGGAAATTCGGCCTTGACCATGCCCCGGCGTTGCAGGGTGTCGGCCGGGTAGGCGCGCGCCCATGAGCGGGCAGCGGTTTCTTGCACAAAGTCGAAATTACCGGCTTTGATGCCCTCTATCTGCATGGAGGGGTCGCGCAGGTAACGGAATCTGACGGTGTCGAAATTGTACATTCCGCGCCTTACGGGCAGGTCTTGCGCCCAATAGCGGGGGTCGCGGCGGTATTCGCCCAAACGGCCGGTTTCGGTTTTGGCCAATCGGTAGGGCCCCGAGCCTATGGGCGGCCGCCCGGCGCTTTTTTCCAAACCCTGAGGGTAGCTTTTGTGCGAGAAAACAGGTAATTGTCCCAATATCATGTGTAATTCGGCATTGGGTTTTTTGAAGCGGAAGCGTACGGTGCGGGAGCCGGGTGTTTCTACAGCCGATACGTCCGACCAGTAAAACCGGTAGGCAGGGGAGGCGGCGGGGTCTTGGGTCAGGAGTTTGAAGGAAGCGGCAACGTCTTTGGCCAATACGGGGTCGCCGTTGTGGAAACGGGCCCGGGGGTTGAGGGTGAAGGTAACGGACAGGCCGTCCGGAGACGGGGAAATGTCTTGTGCCAGAAGGCCGTATACCGCAAAAGGTTCGTCCTGCCCCTGTTCGGTCAGCGTGTCCAGGGTAAGGCTCGCGATGCCGCGTTCCCCCGTGCCTTTTAATGTAAACGGGTTGAGGGAATCGAATGTGCCGATTACCGGCAGGGTGAAGCTGCCTCCTTTGGGTGCTTGCGGGTTGGTGTAGGCAAAATGTGTAAAACGGCTGCCGTAAAGGGGTTTCTGCCCCAAACCAAGGGCATAGTCGGCGGCAGACGGGCGGACGGACAGGGCAAGCAATAGGGGGAATAAAATAAAATTCTTCATATCGGGGCGTGGGACGGGAGATGTTTTATGCACGAAACGCAGGCGTATACGGGCTGTCAGTCTTTCCGGCGCAAGTTTCAGACCTTATCCGCACAAAATTGCGGGGCAAAGCGTATTGCGGCCCAGCCGTCTGAAGCGGTATGCAGGGCAAACGCCGCCGTATTGGGCATGGGCGTTTTTTGCTGCCAGCTTCGGAAACGGCGCATATCGGCAGAAGTCTCACAGCCAAAGCCCAGCAGCTGCCAAATCAGCATGGCCAGCCAGATACCGTGGGTAAAACAGACGGATTGATCGGGCAAAGAATCACAAAGCCGTCTGAACGCGGCCACCCTTTGGGAAAAATCGGCAAAACTATCCGGCAGGGTAAACTCACTGGCAACAGTTCGGCGTTTAGGGTCGGCCTGTTGCCAAAAGGCATCGGCCAAGGGGCGGCGTTGGGTGCCGTCCAACCCTATCACATCTTCATAAGCCAAACAGGAAAACTCATTGAGTTGGGGCAGGATTTGCGGTATTTGCCGCCATTTTTCCGCATAAGGTGCAGCCGTTTCCGCCGTCCGTGCAAGTTGGGAACAAAATATGGCGGCCGGTTCGGGCAACAGGCGCGCCAATTTCTCCGCCTGCCGCCTGCCCGTTTGCGACAAGGCAATCAGACGGTCGGGACGGCTGATGCCACCGCCGTTTGCCTCGCTGTGGGCATGGCGGATAAGGTAAAAGGTTTTCATCAAAATTTCCTTATTGGCCGAAAATCGGAAAAAACCCTGCCGGACAAAAAATCGGCAGGGTTAGGGTTTCAGGCGGGTCGCTTAGAAAATTTCACGCCAAGAGATGCGGCGGACGGCATTTGATCGCAACGGGTTCATATGCATATGGAAAGAACCGTTATCGCCCAAGAATATGGTTAAAGTATATGGTTTGCCGTTAATTAAAACATTAACTGTTTTTGATACCGGCGAAAGTATATTGGATACTTCAACCATACCGCCAAGTTGGTCGTGTTGATCAAAATTACCGTCATTATTTGTATCAAATAATGTTTCCTTGGATTGCCCGCCTGTTTTCAAATCCACACCGATACGCGCGGTTGCACCATTCAAACCGCAAGCATTGGCAGCCGAATTGGCAATTGACCGTATAGCGGTAAATGTCGCAATACGACGGCGGTGGATGCTGGCCGAATCAATAATAGATTGACCGGGGAGCAGTTTTAACCTCCAGCCCTTATGGGTGGATGTTATGGGGTTGGTACTGATGGAATACAGTTTTTGCGGCAATTTGTTTTTTGTCGTACTGGTAATGGCATCAACATCAGTACCGTTGCTGTCAATAGTTTGCTGCAACAGGTCGGCATCGGTGATTGGGCCTACGTCGGCAAACAGGCCTAATGCGTAATTCTGATTGGTTGGTGCGATATCAGATGAGGAGAAGTAACGCCCTGTGCCGACTACCACATACAAATGTTCGCCGACATTCTGTACAAATGGCGCCCCGGTAATCGGCGACCCGGTACCCGATGGCGTATATAAGGGGCTTCCGCCATAACCTTTACTCCAAGTATCGGTTGCCTGGTCATAGTTTATGCGCCAGACTTTACCATCATTATCGCCTACGAAAACAGCTTCAGGTATTCCGTCATTATCGGCATCATAAACAAAAGGCTCTCCAACGCCACTGTTGCCTAAAGGTATTTTCCAGTAGTTGCTGTTTTGTACCCAAGAGTTTGTTTTATCGGCACGCAGAATATACAAATGACCCTTGCCGGAAGCGTTATTGTAGCCGCTGCTTAGGACGACAAGCGGATTACCTGCCTTGTTTTTAGCGATAACGGGTTTTCCTACGGTCAATCCCAAATCCGCGTCATCTTCATTTGAGAAATCCCACAATATGTTGGACGTGCCCGGATTACTGAGATCAGTAACGTCTAAGGCATAAACGGACGAACCACCCCGGCCGGCCGTACCTACCAAGAGGGATTTCGCTTGTGTGCCAAAACACATTTCGGCCTGTATAGGCGATCCGTCATTTACATACTCGTGGACGGCGCTCGGTTGGGCAATATTTTGCAGTTTGGGTAAGGCGGATCGGGGTATATAACCCATTTTTTCCATACCGTTCTCATCCATAACATGCAACATACCGTCATTGGCGGCAACTGCATAATAGACAGGCCGATTCAATACCGAAGACTGATTATTGTATGTACAACCGTCAGGAATTTCTTTGGGTTTTATGATTGCTTTGGGAGAAGAATTGACAATCGTGCCGATCAGGCTGCTGCGTTTCCTCCAAAGCGAACCCTCATCCGTACTGTCGCCTAACACATATTTGGTCAGGCTGGTAACATTGGCAGAGGACAGGGAGGGGTTATTCGTTTTTAGCGCGTTCTCAAAGCTGCTTTGGTTGGTAGGATTAAATTGTAC
>JAUMUU010000011.1:4491-27603 GCA_030530545.1 Neisseria sp.
GGCAGATTGCGAAGGGTCGGTATAGGTATTGGCCGATACGAAAGCCTTATTTAGGGCTTCAATCATATTTTCCGGATTGTTACCTAATGCGAAATTATTAGGTACCCCGTCAGGGAATAAGATGGGGCTGCTGCTTGAACCCGGCGCGTCTTTCGTCCAACTGCCCCGCGACTCGTTCGGCCAATCTACCGATCCCGGCGCATAATCGAAACCGCCATATTTGGCAGCCCAGTAGTAGGCGTTACCAAGGGACGAGGTATCATTAGACTCAAACCGCCCCCTACCGGTCTCGAGAACATCAATCATAAAAGTATTGATATTCTGAGTGCCGTCTATGTCTTTACGGATATCGTTTGTCCGACCCCAATAGGCGAGAGCAACAATACCGGCCGGGGAATAATCATTGCTGCCGGCTTGAGATCCGCGCGAAAGATCCCAAGACGAAGCACCAAGTCCCTTAAATTTTTCCCTATCCAGGATTTGCTTTAAGATACTGGCAGTTTGAATTTCGCTGTCATCCTTAACCCCGCTGTTGGAAGAGAAATTCGGCAAGTCCTTCTCATCATGTGTAAAGGTATCGCCGATTAATATGATTGTGTTGGAACGGCATTGGGCTTCAGTAGCCGTCGTCAGACCCCGTTTGAGCGGGTCGTCCCAATTATCCAAAATAACCGGGAAATTATCAGAATTAGTCGGGTTGAGACCTGCATTAATTACGGTTTGCCGGTAATAAGCAGGCATACCTTTGTTACGCAGATAGCGTTGGGCGGTGTAGTACAATTCGGCAGCGGTATCATTACCTTTATATCTGCCGACATCGCCGAATTTATTAACATAGTTAATCACCCCGCTGTTGGTAACATTAGTTTGGGCTGCATCATAAGTATCCGGGTTAGTGGCAAAAACGCCGGTATTGCTGTCCCATTCCTGCCCATAGACAACAGAGCCTTCCGTTTGCGTACGGTCAACATATTTCATGCGGGCACGTAAAACACCGCCGCTTATGTGGTTACCCGTTACCAGTTGGTAACCGAATACGGCGAAACGCGCAGGTTTGCTGTCTGTGCCGACGCCGCGGCCGTATTGCTGAATCAGTCCTTCCGGTTTGAAATTGCTGCCGTATTGGTAACAATATTTCGGCAAACCGGCCACGCCGCCGGCACTCTGGGGATCGCAAACTTTAACCACTACCGGCATTTTGTAGCGTGCAATATTACCTACTGTTTTTGCCGCAGTGCGTGCTTTTTGAACGATGGCATTAATTGCCGGTTGCGAATGGCTGGAGGCAATTTGATTCCTATCCTGAATCAACATGGTATAGTTATTACCACCGGTCAGACGGACAGGAATAACAGTGAACCCGTCATTCGCAAAAATAATTTTAGTTGGATGGTCAAACTTTACGTTGTTTGCCACCAGCTGATCGTTGTCCAAATAACGGAAACCCAGGGCACGGGGCACACCGGCACTGCCATTGGTCGTAGCAAAGGTATCGACCATGCTGGAAGGGATAATCTTCTTTAAAAATTTCAGGTCGTCTTCCGTGGGGGAATTGCTCAGTTCTATTCCCCTAAATTTTAATCGATAACTTATTGCGCCGTTTTGGTCTTTATTGACATAGGCCCTTCTTAGGAAGGTTTCAGTAGAGGTATCCCCGTTTTTATAACTCGATTCTTTGTTTTCAATGCCACGGGCGCGGTTACCCCCCGTCAGCGTGTGGCGGAAAATATCTACTGCCGACATGGTGGCCCAGTTTAGGAAATTACCACTATATTCTTGCGTCGTACCGCTGCACAGGCCAACCCTTCCCTGGCCGTCGGTGGATGCCAATGAAGTAACATGGAAATAGCCTGTGTTGCTAAATTTGGTATAAGAAGAGAAAGAGTAACATTTTGTATTGTCAAAATAACCTTGATAATATGTTTTCCACCCGTCCCATGAGGGATTGCCGCTGCCGATTTTTAAAACAGGAATTCCATCCGACATGAATTTATTATCAGAGTAAGCGGCACCGGCCGTCGGGTGTTCTACCGACGGTGTGAGGGTAATGTTGGGGGAGTGTTGGATATCCACCCCTGTTAATGGCAAATTGCTGATAGGTACTGTCGAGGACTGGCTAGGCAAGCTAAGGCTCAATATGGCAACTGCCAAGACAGTGGGTTTGAAACCTTTGTGTTTTTTGCGGTTGAACGTTTCCATTTCCGTATCCTGTTGTTTCGTTAGTTATGCAACTATTCTAAGGCCAGAATAGCTTCAGCCTCCTTAATGCTATTACTTTTTTCATTCAGATTATAGTCTTAGTGTTTTTTGGGCATTAATTTGGATAATCGGTATAATTTATTGTTTTAAGGTAATTTTTGTTTGGTTATTCGGTTGTCGGTTCTTGGGGATGGCCGTTTGTGCAGGCGGCCAGGGTGGGCAGCATGATGTTTTCTACCAGCCGCCAAAAAAGGTCGCCGTTTATCGGCAGGGTTTCGTCATTGCCGAAAACGAGTTTTATTTCGGCATATTCGGCTTGTCCGGCGCGGTTTTTGCCGCCCATGTATTGTTCCCAGGCTTTTTTGTAGGCCTCTTGGCGCAGTTGTTCCGGGTCGTCGGGGGTTTTGCGGTTTTTTTTCGGTATCAGTGCTTCTGCCGCCGCCAGTGAGGTGCGGGGGAAAAAGGGCAGCGGCCCAAGTTGCCCCGCAGGGTAGTATTCCAACCAGCCGGACAGGATTTCTTTTGCCTGTTGCTGTGGAATGGGGGGCAGGCTGTGAATGCGGTCGGGCTGTATCCAGTGGCTGCAAAAGTCGTCGCTGCCCGAGGGGCGGATGGCGTTGTATATCAGGTGTTGCAGGTATAGGCCGATTTTTTCCGGCGCGTTGGGGTGGTGGTCCAGGAAGTGTATTTGGCCGTCTTGGCAGAGGTGGTCCAGGCTGCCGCTCAGGATTAGGCCGCCCCCCCGGTATTCATAGGCGGCTGCCGCAAGGGGGGGGCTTTGTAACAGGGCCTGGTTCAGGGTTTTGGCGGCGTTTTCGAAACGGGCCTGCCACAGTAGGCCGAGTTCGCCGGCCGGAAGCATGGATTCGGCCTGTAAAAGGGCGGCGGTGTCTCCAAAGGGGCGGTTGCTGCGGCGGGCTTCCAAATAGGCGGCCTCGGCTTCGCGGCGGCGGGGCGGTTCGAAGGGTTCGGCGGCATCCCATGCCTCGTCGCGGTAGGGAGACTGCCAGTCCAGGTTGTCTTGCAGCCAGCTTTTGACGGGGTTTCGCCAAAAGCGCAACAGTTGCTGTTGGCTGATGTGTGCCGGCAGGGGGGCTTGGTTCAGGGCGTGCGTATAGAAGGGGCGGCGCGGTTCGATGGGGCGGTTTAGGGCTTCGGCATAGTCTTGCCGGCTGCTTTTCAGACGGCCTTGGTTGAAATACCGGGCCGAAAACGGCTGTAAGGGATGTTGTTCTATATACTCGTTGTAAATCTTATCCACGGTTTCCCCGGTCATATCGGCCAAACAGTCGGCCAGTTCGTTGAGCAGGGTAGAGGGCGCGAGGATTTCGTCATTGTGTATATTGCGGCCGACATAGGACAGGTACAGGTGTTCGCGCGCGCTGATGAGTGCTTCGAGAAACAGGTAGCGGTCGTCGTCGCGGCGGGCGCGGTCGCCTTTTAGCGGATGGCGGGAAATGAGGTCGAAGTTGGCCGGACGGATGTTGCGCGGGAACTGGCCGTCGTTCAGGCCGAGCAGGCAGACGGCCTTGAAGGGCAGGGAACGCATGGGAACCATACTGCAAAAGGTGATGCCTCCGCGCAAGAAGCCGTTGTCGCTTTGGCTGCTTAGGAAGCGGGCCAGGTGGCGGATGACGACTTCCTGAGGCAGCGGGGTATGCAGGGATGCCAGTTCTGCTTCCTGCTGCCAAAGGGCAAGGGTCTGTTCTATTTGTTCTACGGCCGCGCCGTCCTGGCTGCCGGGGGTGAAAATCGCGCCGGCAAGGCCGCGTATGCGTGCCGCCCATTCACTGATGATGGCGGGCTGCTGCCAGACGGCGCGGTGTTCGGACAGAGTGCGGATAAAGGCGGCAAGGCGGCTCAATACGGCGGTTTGACCGGGGTCGCTGTGCCATGCGCTGATGCCCTGCCACAATGGTCGGCCGTCGTCGGGCAGCATCCAGCCCAAAACCAGCCTGTCCAAACCCTGCTGCCAGGTAAACAGGCTGTCGGCATGGCCGCGCATGGTTTCGTCCAAGCCCCAATGAATATTGAGGCGGGCAATAGTGTCGTGCAACAGGGGCAGGTCTTCGCGGGTCAGGCCGAAACGGCGCAAAACGGGTTCGCTGTCCAGCAGGGGCAGGACCTTGTCTACTTCGAAACGGCTTTCGAACAACAACAGAGTTTGTTCCAAAGCATCCAAAAGGGGTTGGTGGCGGCTGATTTTGGTGTCGGAAACCGAATGGGGCAGGGGGTGTCTGCTTTCTTTGCCGAATACGGCCTCTATGAACGGACTGTAGGGTTCGATGTGGGGCGTGAGGACGGCAATATCGTCCGGCTGCCAATCGGGATGCTGCCGGAGTTGCCCGAGCAGGTGGTCTTTGAGGATTTGCAATTCGCGCATGGGGCTGTGGGCGCAGACGATGCGGATACTGTCATCGAACACCGCATTCTTATCGGGGAGGCTCAGGGTTTGGATATCGTGCTGCAGGCGGTGAAGCAGGCTGTCTGTGGGCGGCGGGTCGTAGGTTTCGGTATAGAGGCCGATTTGGTTGTCGTTTAGGGCGTTGAAAAAATCGCGCCCCTGTTTGCCCAGGGAGGCCAGCAGGGGGTGGCCGGTTTGGCCGGGCGCGGCATCGGGGCGTTCGAGCAGTCGGACGGGTTCTACAATATCGCCCCAGTATTCCTTGCTCGGGTTAAGGGCGAAGATGTGG
This sequence comes from Neisseria sp., assembly GCA_030530545.1. Taxonomy (GTDB): domain Bacteria; phylum Pseudomonadota; class Gammaproteobacteria; order Burkholderiales; family Neisseriaceae; genus Neisseria. The sequence continues at coordinate 9,384 of JAUMUU010000011.1, forward strand.
ACTTCGCAGTGTTGCGCCACGGCCTGCAGCAGCTGCAGGTACATGGGAGCCAGGGTGGCTATGCCGAATACGCACAGCCTTTCGGGGAGGGCTTGGTTTTTCTGCGACAGGGCGTTCATGAGTTCATGCCACATTTCGACCCGGTGGGGGGCGGTTTGGCGGCCGTCGTCGAGGAAACGCCACAGTTCGGCCTGCCAATCCTCGTCTTCCCCCAAATCAAGCAGGCTGCCGCGCCGCCATGCGTCTATCCAGAGGGGGCGGTAAACCAAATATTGGTCGAAGGTGTCGGCCAGTTGTCCGGCCAGCTGGTAGGCGGCCACCGCCCCGCCCGCAAGATAGCCCTCCAAGGCTTGTTTGGCCACCGCCAGCCCAGGGTCGGACAGGCCGTCCGAATGGAACAGCCCCAGCAGCCGCCAGCGCATGACTTCGGTGCTGAAGGGGCTCAGTTCGGGGATGCCGGGCAGGAGTTCGCGCATCAGCCGCCAACTGAATCCGGCAGGCAGCGAAAAGCGGATGTTGGCCGCCACGCCGCCGTATTCGGCCAAATAGCGGCTGATAAAACGCTGCATACCCTTGCTCTGCACCAGGATTTCCTCCGGCTGCAGCGGGTGTGCCAAAGGGCGGACCTGCCGGATTTTGTGCAACAGGGCGGCCAGGTGTTCCAAGCGGTTGGATTGGTGCAGGTGGAGCATGGCGGGCTGGGGTCGGGTTGGCGGATACTTAAGTATAGTGAATTTACTTTATTTCCGCTACAGCCTTAGGAGGCAGGCAAAAGAAAGGCGGCTGTGGAAAGCCGCCCTTAGTATTTTAATCCGTCCTGTTTTAGAAGCGGTAGTTCACACCCAGCCGCACGTCGCGCCCTACACCAGGCAGGGTTTCGCCGCGCTGGCTGTGCGGATAGTAGAACTTGTTGAACACATTATTGACGGAGAGATTGACGTTCAACGTGTCTTTGCCCAAAGGTTTCCAGTTGGCAAAAATATCGTTCACGCCGAAGCCCTTGCGTTGCACCGTGCCGGTATCGCGTACCAATACCGAACCCGAGGCTTTTTGCAGGTAGCGGCCGCGCCAGCCTATTTCCAAGTCCGGTTTTTGGAAGCGGTAGGCCAGCGAGGTTGTCCAAGTGCGGCCGGTCTGTACGGCAAACTCGGGGTTGCTGCTCAACAGGTTTTCCGCGTGGGTGTCGTAGATGCGCGGTTTGCTGTGGCTCACGCCGACTTTCGCCGTCAGGCCGCCGGTGCGGTAGGACGCGCCCAATTCGTAACCGTGGTTTTTGATGTAGCCCGCATTGACGATTTCCTGAACGCCCGGAATCGGGTTGCCCGCATTATCGTGGCGTCGCTGCGGGCCGGCAACGGCATCGCTGATTTTCTGCCAGAAGTAGCTGCCGTTGGCGGCGAAGCTGCCGTTGTTGTAGTTGAAACCGATTTCGGTATTGCGGGCGCGTTCGGCCTTGGTGTGGTCGGCAATGGAGATAATCGTGCCCCTGCCGTGGGTGCGCAGCGAGTCATACAGGCGCGGGCTGCGGCTGGCGTAGTTGTGGCTGGCACTGAAACTCCAGTTTTCTACAGGTTGGTAAATCACGCCCAGGCTGGGATTGACGCTGCCGTCCGAAACCGATTTGCCGTCATGGGTTTTGATGTCGAAATGGTCGTAACGCAAACCGCCGGTCAGGGTAAAGTCGCCTATGTCGTGGATGGCTTCCACATATACGCCGGCATCGGTTTTGGTCGGATTGGTCAGGTTATAGCTGCGGATCAGGTTTTGCAGGGTGGTGTCGCGGTTGGTGTAGGTTTTGTTCAGGAAGGCATGGGGTTTGATTTCCTGATGGCGGTAGTTGATGCCGTATTTCAACAGGGTTTTTTCCCACAGGCGGCTGTCCAAATTCAAGTTCGCGCCTTTGGTGGTGATTTTGGTGGTGGTGGGGCCGGCGATGTTGCCTGCATAGCCGTTGCCGCTGTCATCGGCAGAATAACGTTCATTCTGCATGATATAGGCATTGGCATTGATTTTGTCTATGAAGCCCAAATTGCCCGCATTGTATTCCAAATTGGTGTTGGACAAGGTGGTTTCGCGGTAGGCGGGGGCTTGGCGCGCCAAAGTCAAACGCGGGTTTTCCGAACCGAAGGCGGTAAATTCTTCACGCACGGTACGCACGCCGCGATGCTGGTCCTGCATATGGCTCAAAACGATGCGGTGGTCGCCGAAGGTCGCGCCGATTTTGGCCAGGTAGCTGCGTTTGTCCAAGCCGCTGTAGGGGACGGTTTTGCCGCCGTTGCTGTTGCGGTAGCCTTTGCCCGGTTTGTAGTCTTTTTCATCGTTGCGGCTGTAGGAGAACAGGCCGTCAAAATTGCCTGCCTTGCCGAATACGCTCGCGCCGTAATTGACACCGTCATTGCTGGCGTAGCCGCTGCTCAGGCGTATGCCCCAGTTTTTGTCCAAGCCTTTGAGGAAGTCTTGGGCTTCGACTGTTCTGGTAATAATCGCGCCGTTGGTCGCGCCTATGCCGGCGGAGGCAGAACCCGCGCCTTTCTGCACGGAGACGATTTTGATTAGGGCGGGGTCTATGATGAAACGGCCTTGGTGGTAGAGGTGCTGGCTGTCGGAGTAGGCGTTGTCTACCTTGATGTCCACCGAATTTTGCCCCATGCCGCGCAGCGTCAGGAATTGGGACGTGCCGTTGCCGCCGCCGAAGTCTATGGCGGGTTCTTCTTTCAGCAGTTCGCGCAAATCGGTCGCGGTGCTTTCGTCCTTTTGCTGCAAGGTAACGATGTTGGTTTTGATTTTGCTGCCTTGGCGGTCGCCTTTGACGGTAACGGCATCCAAAGCGGCGGTTTCTTCCGCATCTGCCGCATGTGCGAAGCCGGAAGCCAGTGCCAGGGAGAGGAGGCTTAATCGGAATAAGGGTCGGTTCATCAAAATTTCCTTAATGGTTGAAACATCAAAGTTTCCTTTACAGGGCGGGGGCAGTGCCTGCCCGGGAGGGGGTATGCCCCTTTTGGCAGCGATAAGGCACTGAGCCGGACTATTGGATAAAAATAATTATCTTTGCTTATTGTGGCAGAATTACTTATTTTTGTAAATAATTGTTTGTGTTTATTAAACAAAGGGAGTGTTTTGAACCATGGGCATGGCGCGGGGCGGCAATTTTTTACTTCTGCGGGCTTGAATTTGCCTGCGGCAGCCTTATTTTGCACGTCATCGGTCGGGTGCTTTGCGCGCCCGGCCTGTCGGATTACCCGCAAGGGTTTGTTTGTCATTATTATTTTGGAGTATATATTCATGACCATCCGTCCCCTACATGACCGCGTCGTCGTCAAACGCCTGGAAGCCGAAGAGAAAACCGCGTCGGGCATAGTCCTGCCCGGTTCTGCCGCCGAAAAACCCGATATGGGCGAAGTCATCGCCGTGGGCGCGGGCAAAATCGGCAAAGACGGCAACCGCCGTCCGCTGGATGTCAAAGTCGGCGACAAAATCATCTTCGGCAAATACAGCGGCCAGACGGTGAAGGCCGACGGCGAGGAGCTGCTGGTGATGCGCGAAGAAGACATCTTCGGGATAGTGGAATAAGTTTTTTAGATTCTAATTATTTGATTTTGGAGAATTTACATGGCAGCAAAAGACGTTCAATTCGGCACTGAAGTGCGTCAGAAAATGGTAAACGGCGTAAACGTATTGGCCAACGCCGTCAAAGTAACCCTGGGTCCCAAAGGCCGCAATGTGGTGCTCGACCGCTCCTTCGGCGGCCCGCACATCACCAAAGACGGCGTTACCGTGGCCAAAGAAATCGAGTTGAAAGACAAGTTTGAAAACATGGGCGCGCAAATGGTGAAGGAAGTCGCGTCCAAAACCAATGATGTTGCGGGCGACGGTACGACCACCGCCACCGTTTTGGCACAAGCCATCGTGGCCGAGGGTATGAAATATGTTACCGCCGGCATGAACCCGACCGACCTGAAGCGCGGTATAGACAAGGCCGTGGCCGCCCTGGTCGAAGAGTTGAAAAACATCGCCAAACCCTGCGACACCTACGGACAAATTAAACAAGTGGGTTCGATTTCCGCCAATTCGGACGAGCAGGTCGGCAAAATCATTGCCGATGCGATGGAAGAAGTGGGCAAGGAAGGTGTGATTACCGTTGAAGACGGCAAATCGCTGGAAAACGAATTGGAAGTGGTTAAAGGTATGCAGTTTGACCGCGGCTACCTGTCGCCCTATTTCGTGAACGATGTGGAAAAACAGATTGCCGGTTTGGACAATCCGTTCGTGTTGTTGTTTGACAAAAAAATCAGCAATATCCGCGACCTGCTGCCGCTGTTGGAACAGGTGGCCAAAACCAGCCGCCCGCTGCTGATTATCGCCGAAGACGTTGAGGGCGAGGCCTTGGCGACTTTGGTGGTGAACAGTATCCGCGGTATTCTGAAAACCGTGGCCGTGAAAGCCCCGGGCTTCGGCGACCGCCGCAAAGCCATGTTGCAGGACATCGCCATTTTGACCGGCGGAACGGTGATTGCCGAAGAAGTGGGCCTGTCGCTGGAAAAAGCCACCCTGGACGACCTGGGTCAGGCCAAACGCATAGAAATCGGCAAGGAAAACACCACCATCATAGACGGTTACGGCGACAAGGCCGCCGTTGAGGCGCGCGTGGGCGAAATCCGCAAACAAATCGAAACCGCAACCAGCGATTACGATAAGGAAAAACTGCAGGAGCGCGTGGCCAAACTGGCCGGCGGCGTGGCAGTGATTAAGGTGGGCGCGGCCACCGAAGTGGAAATGAAAGAGAAGAAAGACCGCGTGGACGACGCGCTGCACGCCACCCGTGCCGCCGTTGAAGAAGGCGTGGTGGCAGGCGGCGGCGTAGCCCTGTTGCGCGCGCGCGCGGCCTTGCAGAAAGTCCATGCCGACAATGCCGACCAGGAAGCGGGCGTGAAAATCGTGCTGCGCGCGGTAGAGTCGCCGCTGCGCCAAATCGTCGCCAATGCGGGCGGCGAGGCCAGCGTGGTGGTGAACAAGGTGTTGGAAGGCCAGGGCAACTTCGGCTACAACGCGGGCAACGATACTTATGGCGATATGATAGAGATGGGCGTACTCGACCCCGCCAAGGTAACCCGTTCCGCGCTGCAGCACGCGGCTTCCATCGCGGGGCTGATGCTGACCACCGAGTGCATGGTTGCGGAAATCCCCGAAGACAAACCCGCCGCACCCGATATGGGCGGCATGGGAGGTATGGGCGGCATGGGCGGTTTCTAAACTGACTGTTGCCTAAATGTTTAAAGGCGGCCCGGGAACATTGGTAAAATGTTTCCGGGTTGTTTTTTTTGCAGCCGGAGGAAGGTCGATATGGAAGGTTTTAGGGCTTATGGCCGGGACGACTGGCAAGGGTTTATCCGCCTGTGTGCAAGGGCGGCGGGGGATAGGAAGGAGTGGAAAAGGTTGTTGCGCCCTTTCCGCTGCCGCAGGAAGGCTTTGTGGAAAAAGGGTCATGATGCGGAAGGGGCGGCCGGACGGGCCATGCTGGTGTGCGCGTTGAGCCTTGGTTTTACGGAGGAAGACAAGCCGCTGGTCCGCTGGCTGGGGCGGCAGTTTTTTAAGTATCAGGCATATGCCGACCCTTGCGATGAGATTGCTTTGTGCGCTTATATGGTGTTCCGTTATTTTGAGTGGCGAGACCAGTGTTTTATCTACCGTTGCAAATTCGGTACGACTGATACTTGGGCGAATGTGGACCCGGAAATGTTGTTCGGCTTCGGTTTGGAGGAAAGTTTGGATTTTTATCGCGGGCGCAGGCGCAATAGGCGGGAGCGGGAGGTTTTTAAGGCTTTGAAGCGTTACCGTGCCTCTTTGGCCGAGGGGGCGGTTTTCCGCAGCCGTGAGGATTATTTGGCGGTTTTTGAGCAGGTGTGGCAAAAACCGGCCTATCACCGCGAAAATTTGGCCCTGGCGTTCGGTTTTTCTTTGGATGATATGTAAGGGGGTTGATTTTGTTGTTTTTATGCCGGATTTTGCTGTCCGGTATCCGAAATTAGTCCGCTTGGCTATAATACGGCATTTTGCGGCGGGGCCGGGTTGGCCGCCTTGTGTAAAAACTTGTCTTCTTAATCGGGGAATCTGCCAAAACGGCGGGTGTCGGGGAATTTTTGATGAAATCATCTGTACGCGAACAAAATGTGTTGGCGCCCATCAGTCTGGCTTTCGGGCTTTCGGCATACTGCCTTTTGCTTGTTACCCTGCTGTTGTTTTCGGCGGCCGGTGTCTTGGCCACGCTTTGCGCCTTGGCCGCGATTTTGTTGGGCCATATCGCCTATGCCAAAACCAAACGTTTGGATGTGGGCGGCAAAAAGGCTGCTTTGGCGGCTTTGGTGTTGGGGTATTCGGGCTTTGTGGCGGTTTTGGTGCTGCTGGGTATGCTGATGGCCCTGCCCAAGGGCAAGGATTTGTCGGTTTTGATTGAGGAACCTTCCAAACCGGTAATCGCCGCCGTCCAGGCCCAGCCTGAGGAGGTTGGGGAAAACCGGGAACCGGGCAGCCTGCCGCCCGCCGCAAAATCGGTGTTGGCCGTGCAGCATGATGTCGAGATGAGGATTAAGAACGGCAGCAGCCTGAACGAGATAAATGAGGATTACCCGCTTAGCGACGAAGACAGGCGATATTGGAAAAGTATAGAAATCCGCCAGGGGTCCATCGTGCTGACCCAACTGCCCGATACTATGGGTATGTCGCAGCAGATTATGTTGTTGTCGGCAGTGGAAGACGGTAAGTTGTCGTGGGCCTGTGCGGGCAAGTTGGATAAGGATATGGAAAGGGCTATCTGCCGTTGATGTTTTGAACGCCCGGGCCGTCTGAACGGGTTTTGGCTTTTGCCAAAGCGGCCTTTTCAGACGGCCTTTCGTTTTTTTCCCGCCGTTTTGACGGGCGGGATTTTGTGTTTCGGACGGATGGTTTGCTATGTATGTCGGACGTTTCGCGCCCAGTCCCACGGGTTTGCTGCACATAGGTTCGCTGCTGACTGCCCTGGCTTCGTATGCCGATGCGCGTTCCTGCGGCGGGCGTTGGCTGCTGCGTATGGAGGATTTGGACCCGCCCCGGGAGATGGCGGGGGCGGCCGACACGATTATCCGCACTTTGGAGGCTTTCGGTTTTGAGTGGGACGGCGAAATCGTTTACCAGAGCCGCCGTTACGCGGTTTATGAGGCGGCTTTGGCGCAATTGAAGGAGGCCGGCCTGGTTTATCCCTGTTATTGCAGCCGCAAACGGTGGCAGTCGGCGGCGCGGGCGGGGGCGGACGGCTTTGTGTATGACGGCCGTTGCCGCGATGCGGTTTTGCCTGAAAACGGCCGCCCTCCGGCGTGGCGTTTGCGCGTGCCGGACGAGGTTGTGGGGTTTGATGATGCGGTGGTGGGGCATTATGCACAGAATCTGGCAAATGATATAGGAGATTTCGTACTGCTGCGGGCGGACGGTTTTTGGGCCTATCAGTTGGCGGTGGTGGCCGACGATGCGGCACAGGGGGTAACGCATGTCGTGCGCGGTCAGGACCTGCTGGTGTCCGCGCCGCGCCAGATTTGGCTGCAACGCTGTTTGGGCTACGATACGCCGCATTACGCGCACCTGCCCCTGCTGCTGAATGCCCAAGGGCAGAAATGGTCCAAGCAGACCCTGGCCCCGGCCTTGGATTTGCACCGGCGCGAAGCCCTGTTGCGGCAGGTGTCGGGTTATTTGGGGCTGCCGCCCGCCCCGGCCGTGGACAGGCCTGCCGACTTGCTGGCTTGGGCGGCGGCCAATTGGAGGATGGATGCCGTGCCGCCCGAGGCCGTCTGCACGGAAGGGGCGGGGGAATGATATTTGGGATGTATGGGTTTTCACAGGACTGCGCCCTATATGAGCCCCTGTGTGTTGAAACATTGTTTTTGAAGGGAAAATATGCACGTTTTGCTGCTGCCTTCCTGGTATCCCGAAATACCCTCCTCATCGGACGGCCAGTTTTTCCGCCAACAGGCACTGGCCCTGGCGGAGACTGGTGTGCGCGTGGGCGTTGCCGCCCCCCTGTTCCGTTCGCCGCGCCGTTGGCGGGAGGTTTTGGCCGGCCCTTACGGCCTGCGCCGCTTTGATGATGAAGGCGTGCCGACCTATGCCTTAGACAGCGTTTATTTTTTTCCGCGCATCCCCTTTATAGACCGCGAACGCTGGACGGCGGCGGGTATGCGTTTGTTTGAGCGTTATGCGGCGCAACAGGGCAGGCCGGATATTCTGCATGCCCATGCGGTGAACCACGGCGGCATATTGGCACACCGTATCTCAAGCCGTTACGGCATCCCCTATGTGGTTACGGAACACAGCAGCATGTATGCGCGCGGCCTGGTGCGCCCCTGGCAGCGTCCCGCCATGCAGGCGGCGGCGGAGGGGGCGGCGGCGCGTTTGGCCGTCAGCCGCGCCTTTTGCCGTTTGCTGGCAGGCGAATACGGCGGTTTGCCCTGGGAATACCTGCCCAATATGCTGGGGAGGGAATTTTGCGCCCCTTGGGATTTAGCCCCGCCGGAGGGGGAGGGCGACTTTGTTTTTTGCTCGGTGGCCAATCTGAACCGCAACAAAGGTTTTGACGTTTTGCTGCAGGCATTTGCCCAAGCCTGGCGGCAGCAGCCCCGCCTGCGCCTGGAAATCGGCGGCGGCGGGCCGCAGAGGGGGTTTTTGGAGGGAGAAATCGCACGCTTGGGCATAGGCCGCGCCGTGCGCCTGCTGGGCCCTTTGGATGCCGGGGGCGTGAGGGACCTAATGAGGCGCAGCCGTGCCTTTGTGCTGGCCAGCCGTTCGGAAACCTTCGGCGTGGTGTGGATAGAGGCCTTGTCGCAGGGGCTGCCCGTCATCGCCACGCGGGTCGGCGGCGCGGAGGACATCGTTACGCCCGACAACGGCCTCATCGTGCCCGTGGGCGATGCGGGGGCTTTGTCTGCCGCACTTCTGACCCTGTACCGGCAAAGCGGGCTTTACAGTCCCCGGGCCTTGCGGGAAGACTGCCTTGGGCGGTTCGGGCGGCAACAGGTGGCCGTCCGCCTGCAAGAAACCTATCTTCGCGCCTTGGGGGAAAGGCGTGCCGATTGCCAAGCCGTCTGAAAATTTGTAATATGCCCCCGCCGACAGAGGCATGACGGACCAACCCTTACCGAAATCGAGGAAGAATCATGAGCAATATTCCCAGCGAACTCAAATATGTGGCCAGCCACGAATGGCTGCGCCGCGAAGAAGACGGCACAATAACCGTAGGCATCACCTTCCATGCCCAAGAACTGTTGGGCGACATCGTGTTTGTCGAACTGCCCGAGGTGGGCGCGCAACTGGCGGCCGAAGAACAGGCCGGCGTGGTCGAATCGGTCAAAGCCGCCTCAGACGTATACGCCCCTTTGGCGGGCGAAGTAGTGGCCGTAAACGAAGATTTGCCCTCCGCCCCCGATGCCGCCAACAACGACCCCTACGGCAAAGGCTGGTTCTTCAAAATCAAGCCCGCCGACCCGGCCGACTACGATGCCCTGCTGTCCGCCGAGGACTATGCCAAAGCAGTCGGTTGAACGCGCGGCCGGCGAAAAAGTCCGCCTGAAAGTTCGGCTTCACAAAAGACCGGGCTTTCAGGCGTTTTTTCCCCTTTATGCCGGATAACATAGTGGATTAAAACCAACCCGCCACCAGACACACCCGCACCACGAACAGCCCTGCCCATGCTTACCGAACCAGAAAAAAAAGCCATCCGCGACCACTACCGGGCCATATCCGAAAACCTGCCGCAATTCCGCCCCCGCGCGGCCCAGCGCGAAATGATAGCGGCCATAGCCCGGGCCTTTTCCCGCAGCAAGGCGCAAAAAGAAGACAGCCCCCCGCCGGTGCGCGAGGGCGAGAGCATAGCCGTTATAGAAGGGCCGACCGGCGTGGGCAAATCCCTGTCCTACCTGTTGGCGGGCGGCATCATGGCGCAGACGCGCGGCAAAAGGCTGGTGGTATCCAGCGCGACCATAGCCCTGCAGGAACAACTGGTAAACCGCGACCTGCCGTTTTTAGTCGAAAAAAGCGGCCTGCAGCTGGATTTTGCCCTGGCCAAAGGGCGCGGCCGCTACCTCTGCCCCTACAAACTCTACGCCCTGACCCAAAGCAACGCCCAAGACACCCTGGATGGGTTGGCCCCCCCGCCCGACGTTTTATGGCACAACAAACCCACAAAAGACGACCTTGCCCTATTGCGCGGACTGGCCGACGGCTTTGCCGCCCGCCGCTTTGACGGCGACCGCGACAACTGGCCGGAAAAAATCCCCGATGCCCTGTGGCAGCAAGTGAGCAACGACCGTTACGGCTGCCTGAAAAACAACTGCCCCAACCGTGCCGAATGCCCGTTTTACCTGGCGCGCGAACAACTGGACAACGTAGATGTCATCGTTGCCAACCACGACCTGCTGTTGTCCGACATCGCCATGGGCGGCGGCGTCATCCTGCCTTCCCCCGAAAACTGCTTCTACTGCATAGACGAGGCGCACCATCTGGCCAAAAAGGCCGTAAACCGCTTCGCGGCCGCCCATTCGCTGGAACAAGCCATGTGGCTGGCGGAAAAACTGCCGGCCATGGCGCACAAAATCGCCCTGCTGACCGACAAACACGAAACGGCCGCCCGGGCGGAAGAAGCGGCCGCCGCCCTGCAAGAGGGTCTGGCCGAATGGCAATACCACCTGGACAGCGCGCCCGAACTCGATTTGGACGGCAGCGGCAACCCGCCCGTATGGCTGTGGCAGGACGGCGCAGTACCCGGCAACTTGGCCATCCTGGCCTCCAACACCGCCGCCGCCGCCTATGACCTGTTGCGCCAAATCGAAAAACTGGATGGCGAACTGGCCGCCTGCCGCCGCAGCAAAGGCACTGATGCCCCGCCGATAGACCGCGCCGCCACCGAATTGGGCCAGTTTGCCGCCCGCGCCGAACAAATATCCGCCGTTTGGTCATACATGGACGCGACCGTGCCGGAGGGCGCGCCCCCGCTGGCCAAATGGATAGAACGGCGCATAGGCGAGCGCAAAGACTATATTTTCAACGCCAGCCCCATATCCGGCGCGGCACAACTGGCGGGCGGGCTGTGGCGGCGGGCGGCGGGCGCGGTATTGACCTCGGCCACCCTCCGTTCCTTGGGCGGTTTCGACTTCCTGCTGCAACAAACCGGCCTGTCGCGGCTGCCCGCCACCACCGCCCTGGCCCTGGACAGCCCGTTTGACTTTGCCAAACAGGGCGAACTCTACCTCCCGCCCTTGGAGGCCAGCCCCAAACATCCCGCCGCCCACACCGAGGCCGTGGCCGAATGGCTGCCCAAACTCATAGCCGCCGACCAGGCGGTAGGCACACTGGTACTTTTTTCTTCGCGCAAACAAATGAGCGAAGTCGCCATGCGCCTGCCCGAAGCATACCTGCCCCTGCTGCTGGTGCAGGGCGACATCCCCAAAGCCGCCCTGTTGGCCAGGCACAGGCAGGCCGTGGCGGCGGGGAAGGCCAGCATCATCTTCGGCCTGGACAGCTTTGCCGAGGGCTTGGACCTGCCGGGCGATTTATGCGTGCATGTGATTATCGTCAAACTGCCGTTCTCCATGCCCGACAACCCTATAGAAAAAACCCAAAGCCGCTGGATAGAAAGCCGGGGCGGCAACCCCTTCAACGAAATCACCGTGCCCGAGGCGGGCATCAAACTGGTGCAGGCCGCCGGCCGCCTGATCCGCACCGAAAGCGATTACGGCCGCGTCAGCATCTTGGACAACCGCATCCAAACCCAATCCTACGGCCGCCGCCTGCTGGCCTGCCTGCCGCCCTTCAAACGCATAGGCTAGGGGGAAAGGACGATTCGTAAATGGCGGCTTTGCCCCAAAAAACGCCGTTTTCCGCGTTAAAAATACCCGCAAGGTGTGCAACCTTACGGGTATGGCGGATTAAAATATAGCGGATTAACAAAAACCGGTACGGCGTTGCCCAGCCTTGCCGTACTATAGCAAACATACTTAATTTTAAATACATAACATCATCAGATTAAGTCATTCCCGCACAGGCGGGAATCTGTCTGCGGCTTAGTCGCCTTGTCCTGATTTAAATTTCCATTGGCACAAAAAAACAGGCACAGGCCGGAGGGTATCCGGGCTGCGCCTGTTGTTGCGGGCGGTTACGCGCCAAAGGTTTTGAAGCGTTCCGACAGGGGTTCGTAAGATTTTTCGCCTGCGGGCTGGGCTATGCCGCCGAACACCATTTGCGCGCGCAAGGTCCAGGATTCGGGTATACCCCATTCTTTGGCAACCGCCGCGTCTATCAGGGGGTTGTAGTGCTGCAGGTTCGCGCCTATGCCCGCTGCGGCCAGTGTGGTCCATACGGCGTATTGGTGCATGGCGTCGGCGTGTTCCGCCCAAACGGGGAAGTTGTCGGCATAGGGCGGGAATTTTTCCTGCAGGCCTTTGATGACGCTTTGGTCTTCAAAAAACAGTACCGACCCGGCGGCGGCTTTGAACAGGGCCAGTTTTTGCGCGGTGGGCTCGAAGTCTTCGGGCGCTACTATGGCGCGCAGTGCTTCTTCGGCAAACTGCCACAGTTTTTCATGTTCCGCGCCAAACAGTACCACGACGCGGGTGGATTGGGAGTTGAAGGCGGACGGGGTGTGTTTGACCGCGTGTTCTATGATTTGTGCCGCCTCGGCGGGCGCAATCGGCAGGTTTTTGTTCAGTGCGTATACGGAACGGCGTGTTTCGGCCGCCTGCAGCAGGTTTTGATAGGTCATTGCAGTTTCCTTTTCTGCGGGGGTTGGGACAGGGGGGGCCGCTTGGGCGGCTGCCGGTTCTGCCTTGGGGGTTTTGGCTTTGCATTTGTCCAGCGACCACGCGCCGCCGCCCGCCGCCGACAGATAGAGGAAGACGAAGCTGAACAGGGCGGCCGATTCGCCGCCGTTGAGCAGGGGCAGCAGGGGGGCGGTTTTGGCATGCGCCATGAAGTAGGCCACGGCCATTTCGCCCGACAGGATGAAGGCGGCCGGACGGGTGAACAGGCCCAGCAGCAGCAGGCCGCCGCCCACCACTTCCAAGATGGCGGCCAGGCCGTAGATGGACATCAGGGGTACGCCGCTCATGCCTTCGACATGGGGCAGGCCGAACAGTTTGGCAGTGCCGTGCAGGATAAACATGTAGGCGGCCGCTATCCTGAGTAGCGATAAGAGGTAGGGTTGGATACGGTTGAAGAAGTTCATTTGCTTTCCTTAATGGTTGGAACCCCGTTTGGCGGGGCGGTGGCGAGGGATTTTCCGTATTTGAAAATAGCTATCATATTTGGCCATTATAGATGATTTCGCCCCGTGGCGGTATACTCGTTTGCTTGATGCAGTGTTTCCCGTCAGGAAATTATGGATACTTTATTCAGCCTCAAGGTTTTTTGCGAAGTGGTCCGGCAGGGCAGTTTTACCCGCGCCGCCGACAAGCTGGGCATTTCTACCGCCATGGCCAGCAAGCATGTCAGTCATTTGGAAAGGCAGGTCCGCGCCAAGCTGCTGCAGCGCAACAGCCGCAACCTGCATTTGACCGAGGCGGGGGAAGATTATTACCGCCAGTGCGGCTATGCGCTGGAAACGCTGGCCGCCGCCGCCGAACGTGCCTCGGGCGGGACGGAAAAACCGCAGGGGCTGCTGCGGATTACCATGCCTATGTGGTTTGCCACGCACCGCTTCGGCCATTGGCTGGCCGAATACCGCCGCCGCTGCCCCGAGGTGGACTTGGATTTGCTGCTGGACAACCGCAAGGTGGATTTGGTGGCCGAAGGGGTGGACCTCGCTTTGCGCGTTACCCCCAACGGCCTGCCGCCTTCGCTGGTGGCGCGGCCTTTGTGCGACATAGAGTTCTTTTTGGCGGCCGCGCCCGATTATCTGGCGCAGTTCGGCACTCCGAAAAATGTGCATGAGGCCAACCGTCATGCCTTTGTGCTGCAGTCTTATAACGATATGGCGAATCTGACGGTGTTTGACGGGGAAGGACGGCCTTTTGTGTTGTCGGCGGTTTCGCACATCCGTGCCGACAATACTTTGATGGTGAGGCGTTTGGTGCTGGCCGGCTGCGGTATAGGCTACCTGCCCGAATGGGCCCTGGCGCATGATTTGGAAACGGGCCGCCTGGTCAGGGTTTTGCCCGATTATGCGATTTTGTCGGCCAAGCTGTATGCGGTTTATGCGGACCGGGCTTTTTTGAGTGCGAAAATCCGTAGTTTTATTGATTTTTTGTGTGAAAAAACGGCAGCGGCCTGATTTGAAGCGGGCAAAAACAGGGCAAGGCCGTCTGAAAACCCCGGCGCGGGTGGTTTTCAGGCGGCCTTGCCGGTCAAAAAAAGCCCGTTTAGCGGTTTTTCCAGCGTTTTTGCGATTCGCGTATGACTTCTTTGGCTTCTTCTATGCCGCCCCAGTGTTCCACCTTGGTCGTACCCGGTTTTTTCAGGTCTTTGTAGTGGTTGAAATGGAACTCGATTTGCCTGATTAACTGCTGCGGCAGGTCGTCCAGGCTGTTATAGGCGTTGCCGGAATGGCGGTCGTCGGCGGGCACAACCACGATTTTATCGTCCACTTCGCCGTCATCGACAAACTTCATCACGCCTATGACTTTGGCCTCGAGGAAAATACCGGTGGGCAGCGGGGTATCGGTGATGATGAGCGCGTCCAACTCGTCGCCGTCCTCGTCCAGCGTCTGCGGGATGAAGCCGTAATTGGTCGGTTTGGCGAAGGCCAGCGGTTCTACGCGGTCCAGCTGCATGACGGCCAGCTTCCTGTTCCATTCGATTTTATGATTAGAACCGGCGGGGATTTCCACCACCACATTGATGATGCCGCCGTCCACGTCGCCCGCGTCCAGGATTTGATTGAAGTCTGCCATTTGCTTGTCCTTTTTCGTCTGAAGGGTTGGAAAGGGCCGATTATAGCAGGCCGCAGCGGTATAATCGCCGCACCGTTCGTCAAGGAGGCCGCCCGACATGTGGCATATCGCCCTCATAGGCTACATCTTCGTTACCCTGATGTTTTCCATCGCCCAGCCCGGCCTGGCGCGCAAACTGATTTACCTGGCCTTTTTTACCGTATTGCCCACCCTGTTTGCATTTTGGGCGGCCTTTATCCGCCTTCGCAACAAAAAAATGCGGAACGGGGACGGAGATGGCGGGCCGTCCTTGCCCAAATAGGCGGTTTTCTGTACAATCGCGCGTCTTTTTTTGTAAAAAGCATTTTTGTTTCAAACCAAAGCTCGCACCGCGCGTTTGAAGGGTGTCCCCCAGCGGGATTCTGTACGCCGGTGTCTGCCCTAACCCTTTATAAAGGAAACCCCATGTCCCAAATCACCATGCGCCAGATGCTCGAAGCAGGCGTACACTTCGGCCACCAAACCCGTTTTTGGAATCCGAAAATGGCCGAATACATCTTCGGCGCGCGCAACAAAATCCACATCATCAACCTGGAAAAAACCCTGCCCCTGTTTTTGGAGGCGCAGGAAGCCGTGCGCCGCCTGGTTGCCAACAAAGGCACCATCCTGTTTGTCGGCACCAAACGCCAGGCGCGCGAAATCATCCGCGAGGAAGCCACCCGCGCCGGCATGCCCTATGTGGACCACCGCTGGCTGGGCGGCATGCTGACCAACTACAAAACCGTCAAACAGTCCATCAAACGCCTGGAAGAAAAAAACGCCGTATTGGCCAACGCCGAAAACACCGGCCTGAATAAAAAAGAACTGCTGGACATCACCCGCGAAGTCGAAAAACTGGAACGCTCCCTGGGCGGCATCAAAAACATGAAGGGCCTGCCCGATGCGATTTTCGTCATAGACACCGGCATACAGAGCGGCACTTTGGTTGAAGCCCAAAAACTGGGCATCCCCGTAATTGCCGTGGTGGATACCAACAACAGCCCGGACGGCGTGAAACACATCATCCCCGGCAACGACGATTCGGCCAAAGCCATCCGCCTGTATTGCCGCGGCATAGCCGATGCGGTGCTGGAAGGCAAAAACCAGGCCGTTGCCGAAACCGTGGCCGCCGCACAGGCCGCAGCCGCAGCCGCCGCCGAATAACCGGCTTTGCCCGGCGGGGCCGCCGCCCGACAGGCGCGGGCTGCCCCGACCCCGATTAAAAACCCCCGATAACGGGAATAACGCCCCTTAGGGCGCAACCGGCGTCTGCCTTCCCGAAACCCGGGCCGCACGCGGCAGATAAAAACCGCGTGCCAAAAATAAATTGGAGACAAATATGGCTGAAATTACAGCAAAAATGGTTGCCGACCTGCGCGCCGCCACCGGTTTGGGCATGATGGAATGCAAAAAAGCCCTGGTGGAAGCCGAGGGCAGCATGGAAAAAGCGGAAGAAATCTTACGCATCAAATCCGGTGCCAAAGCGGGCAAACTGGCCGGACGCACCGCCGCCGAGGGCGTATTGGCCTATGCCGTGGAAGGCAAAACCGGCGCGCTGGTGGAAGTGAACTGCGAAACCGACTTCGTGGCCAAAGACGCGGGCTTTGTGGCCTTCGCCCAATCCGTCGCCAAAACCGCCGCCGAGAAAAAACCGGCCACTATAGAAGAATTGGCCGCCCTAGTTGAAGACGAGCGCAAAGCCGTCATCGCCAAATTGGGCGAAAACATCTCCGTGCGCCGTTTCGAAGTCATAGAAACCGCCAACAACCTGACCGCCTACATACACGGCGCATTGGCCACCGAGGGCGTGCTGGTCGAATTTACCGGCCGGGAAGACGTGGCGCGCAAAGTCGGCATGCACATCGTGGCCGCCAAACCCCAATGCGTGCGCGAAGACCAGGTGGATGCCGCCCTGATAGAAAAAGAACGCCACATCTACACCGAACAGGCGGTAGCCTCGGGCAAACCGGCCGACATCGCCGCCAAAATGGTGGAAGGCCGCATCAAAAAATACCTGGCCGAAGTAACCCTCAACGGCCAAGCCTTCGTCATGAACCCCGACCAGACCGTGGCCCAGTTCCTTAAAGAAAACGGCACGGAGGTTGTGGGCTTCGTGCGCTACAAAGTCGGCGACGGCATAGAGAAAAAAGAAGTGGACTACGCCGCCGAAGTGGCAGCGGCCGCCAAAGTGTAACCTACCGTCAAAAACCGCCCTTCCGGGGCGGTTTTTTTTGCGCCGGCCATCAGCGTTTCAAGGCCAAAGTCAGCACCCCGCCCGCAATCAGGGCTATGCCCAGCCATTCCTGCGAAGAGGGCCTTTCCTTCAAAAACACCACCGCGAACAAAGCCACCAGCACTATGCTGAACTTGTCCACGGGGGCGACCTTGGACGCTTCGCCCATCTGCAGGGCCTTGAAATAGGCCAGCCAAGATGCGCCCGTCGCCAGACCCGACAAGATTAAAAAGGTCCAGTTGCGGGCAGAAAATTCGCCCACGCCCTGCCATTTGCCCGCATAGCTCAAAAACGCCGCCAGGGCGGCCAAAATGACCAGCGTGCGGATGAAGGTGGCGAAATCCGAATCTATGCCCTGCAGCCCCGCCTTGGCGAAAATGGCCGTCAGGGCGGCGAAAAAGGCCGATGCCAAAGCCCAGTAAAACCAAGTGTGTCCCATATTTATGTTCCTTGCTTGAAAATCCCTGCCCATCACGGCAAACCGCAACGGGATGTTATAACAAAATGCGTATTTAAGGCCGCAAACACCCCCTCCATCGCCCATTTGATAAAAATACGACAATTTTAACCTCGCCGGGCGCAGTCGGCGAATTAAATTTGATAGATGTTTTCATCTTCCTTACAATGCCCGACTTACCAAAATCGGCAGTTTGTTATTGTTATTTAATGACAATTACAATTTTACCCTTGAGATGGGATGTTGTGTATGGGCGGATTAACCAAATCCGTACAATCCGCAAAACCTGCCGCCCGGGGAGGCCGATTAGAGTCCAACCGCCATACCTTCGCAGATACTGCATTCATTCCCTGTCGGCAAGGATAAGGCCGTCCCCGTTACACATTCTGATTCTGCCGCCCCGCACGGGCGGGATTCCAACCATTAAGGAACAATGATGAAACCTAATGCAATCTTATTGGCGGTCGTTTCCGCCTTCGCCGCTTCTGCGGCCTATGCCGCCGATGAGGCCGCCGATGCCGGGCAGCAGGCCGTCGAAGTTTCGGACGGCGTGGACGCTATAGTCGTAAAAGCCACGCCCTTCGCGCAAAAGATGGGTACGCAGAGGATTAC